>JARYLI010000004.1 GCA_029907715.1 Methanothrix sp. | reverse complement strand
CGACTCCTCCAGAACCTCCGCCAGTTCCACATCCCGACGGGTTTCAATCCTTGTTTTCCTGGAACTCGCTCTTCGACTTCGGAAATCCAAAAGACCATTACAGAAAGAGTCCGTAGGTTTCAATCCTTGTTTTCCTGGAACTCGCTCTTCGACTTGATCACCGATGAATATGGTTGTCTTCGATTATTGTTTCAATCCTTGTTTTCCTGGAACTCGCTCTTCGACCGATCTCGATGGCGACAGGTGTATCGTCTTCGCTGAGTTTCAATCCTTGTTTTCCTGGAACTCGCTCTTCGACCTCTTGCGCACACCGCAGATCCGAAAATGCCTCTTCAGTTTCAATCCTTGTTTTCCTGGAACTCGCTCTTCGACTCCGGGGAATTCTCTGAAGAGCAAGCGTGCAGAGTGTTTCAATCCTTGTTTTCCTGGAACTCGCTCTTCGACATGAGCTTATGAGTAGATATATCAGACGGAGGAAAAAGTTTCAATCCTTGTTTTCCTGGAACTCGCTCTTCGACGTAGTTCAACAGAATATTGTAGAACATACGATGTGTGTTTCAATCCTTGTTTTCCTGGAACTCGCTCTTCGACGCTGAGGTCGGGATTCCCGATGGATACAGTACTTCGTTTCAATCCTTGTTTTCCTGGAACTCGCTCTTCGACATATCGAGAAGATATATTGGATCTTCTTCATCGCGCAGTTTCAATCCTTGTTTTCCTGGAACTCGCTCTTCGACCTCGCCGTACATGGAAAACAAACCGTACGAAGAAATGTTTCAATCCTTGTTTTCCTGGAACTCGCTCTTCGACCGCCGATCAATTGAGTGATATTGCTGTAATATTTGGGTTTCAATCCTTGTTTTCCTGGAACTCGCTCTTCGACTCTCGGATCGATTGATAAATGAATATTCTGATTTTATGTTTCAATCCTTGTTTTCCTGGAACTCGCTCTTCGACCTGATGGATAAATTTCGTTGTTCCTTCGATATCCCATGTTTCAATCCTTGTTTTCCTGGAACTCGCTCTTCGACTTGGAGTCCAATCTCTTGTCTACGGCGACAACTTAGGTTTCAATCCTTGTTTTCCTGGAACTCGCTCTTCGACATAATACAGCGAATCGGGAACGCGTGACGCCTCGTGTTTCAATCCTTGTTTTCCTGGAACTCGCTCTTCGACATTGTGACCGGCTTTCCGATGTTGGACACAAAACTGGTTTCAATCCTTGTTTTCCTGGAACTCGCTCTTCGACTTTATCGCGCCGCTATCTCCATCAGGATAAAACCCAGTTTCAATCCTTGTTTTCCTGGAACTCGCTCTTCGACAATCTTCACTATTTTCCTCGCCGCGATGGAGGTGGTGTTTCAATCCTTGTTTTCCTGGAACTCGCTCTTCGACATAATCCGGTATGACGAACGAGGGTTCAAGGTTTGGTTTCAATCCTTGTTTTCCTGGAACTCGCTCTTCGACCTGCCGGGAAAGTTCTATCTGGTTGTCTTCGATTATTGTTTCAATCCTTGTTTTCCTGGAACTCGCTCTTCGACTTTATGACGATCGATCAAATCCTGGGCGCATTTAAAGTTTCAATCCTTGTTTTCCTGGAACTCGCTCTTCGACACTATTCCAGGATTCTGTTGCCTTGCTAGCAAGTCCACGTTTCAATCCTTGTTTTCCTGGAACTCGCTCTTCGACCTTCGACTTCAAAGATTCGGAACATGTCAAATTCATTCGGCACACGTTTCAATCCTTGTTTTCCTGGAACTCGCTCTTCGACATCCCTATACGGTGGATCTCACCAGATTCAGCTCCCTGTTTCAATCCTTGTTTTCCTGGAACTCGCTCTTCGACTTGGGCCCAACGGTCTCGAGGTCGGACAACCGTTCATGTTTCAATCCTTGTTTTCCTGGAACTCGCTCTTCGACAAGAGCGCAAAAACCCCGCGGGCTAAGCCGGCGGGAGGTGTTTCAATCCTTGTTTTCCTGGAACTCGCTCTTCGACCAAATAGTCATATTTACTCATCGAATCACCAATATATGTTTCAATCCTTGTTTTCCTGGAACTCGCTCTTCGACAGGTGTCGATGCACCGAGGGGATTGTGAGGAAGGTTTCAATCCTTGTTTTCCTGGAACTCGCTCTTCGACAGATCTCTGGATCACACTGATTTTTGACCAGATATGTTTCAATCCTTGTTTTCCTGGAACTCGCTCTTCGACAACAGATTCGAGTCGAGTTTAAGACATCTGATGTATAGTTTCAATCCTTGTTTTCCTGGAACTCGCTCTTCGACGGCGGAATGGTTGAATCAAACGAAAACGGAGACGCGGTTTCAATCCTTGTTTTCCTGGAACTCGCTCTTCGACACTAACGTGGACGGGCTCATAAGGAGTACACAGACGTTTCAATCCTTGTTTTCCTGGAACTCGCTCTTCGACCGATTAACCGTGGTTACAATGTGTGCTCGGTAGAAGGTTTCAATCCTTGTTTTCCTGGAACTCGCTCTTCGACAACATACGATGTGTTGGAATGGTCTTATAATGTCCGTTTCAATCCTTGTTTTCCTGGAACTCGCTCTTCGACCTCAAATTGGCGTAAAATAATTGAGGATGTTGGGGGTTTCAATCCTTGTTTTCCTGGAACTCGCTCTTCGACAATGTATCCATATCCTTCGAACCTGATGTCATTAGATTGTTTCAATCCTTGTTTTCCTGGAACTCGCTCTTCGACGTTATTCAAAAAAATCGCGGAGTTGTATAGATCAAGTTTCAATCCTTGTTTTCCTGGAACTCGCTCTTCGACTCGGGAAAACTGTTGATGATACCTTCTTCAATTTCGTGTTTCAATCCTTGTTTTCCTGGAACTCGCTCTTCGACTTGGTGGAAAGTTTCAGAGCTGGGCGGAATGGTTGAATGTTTCAATCCTTGTTTTCCTGGAACTCGCTCTTCGACTTGACAATCACCGCGCCCATCTCTTGAGCTTTCAAAGTTTCAATCCTTGTTTTCCTGGAACTCGCTCTTCGACAGCGGCGATTTTTCGTTCTTTTTGGCAGATCTCCCCTTGGAGATCTCCTTTTCGAGGGGGTCTCTGGCATGAGTGGAATTTATCGAACCCTTTATAAATTCATTCCTCTCTGTAACTCCATCTCCGCAATTATCAAGCTTTCTTCGCCTGCCCTCCAGAGCCCCCACAGCCCCAAAGCCCCTTGAGACAGACTTCCCCAGACCCATCAGATCCGGAATGTGAAAGTTCGTCAGGAACTCGCATTTTATGCCGGTGACCATTACACCCTTCAAGATGCAGATCTCATCCCTCACCCTGCCAAGCTCAAGACGTATCTGCTCATCCACCGTGTATCCAAGACCTTTCGCAGCAGAGAGTATGTTCCCAACCAGGATCTTCCTCAGAATCTCTTTCCTCTCATACCAGGAAGCTGCATCCGCATAGCGCATGTAGTTCTCCTGGTTGAGGGCAAGCCAGGGAGTGACAAACCTGTACGCATGAAGCTCTCCAGCACACCCAAACCTCTCCCTCCGCAGGCATATATGCCGCTCAACAACAGAATAGCTCCGATCCCCAAGCCGGATCTCGCCGAACTTATCGTATACATCCCTGAGAACATCCGCGCCCTCGTTTATCCCCAGGATGACCGGAACACCCCGGATTATCTTGTACTGTATGAGCGGATACCTGTAGATCAGTCTGTCAGTGAAATGATGATGCAGAAGCATCTGATCATTGAAGCTCGTGGCAAAGAAGCCGCGCAGCTTCGCAGCATCCTCCTTAACATGCGAATCAGAGCGCAGTCTCAGCCGCAGAATCCTTAGATCCATAGCACCTCAGATTATCATAGATCCCTCGCCAGCATCCTCCACCCTGAAGCCGGTCTCTGGATCGTAGTAGTGAGGGAGTTCGTCCATCGATATGTAGCCAGTGCCCTGATTCTCCACGACAAGATCCGCAGCGAGTCTCCTCGGAAGGGAGATCATGTAATCGCTCAGTGCGTTTCTAAGTCTCAGGTATCTCCTTCTCCTCTCCCAGAGATCCCTCTCGGATCTGAGATCTCTGTAAGCCTGCCAGACATCAGAGGCCCTCTCATCCGTCTCCACAAAAACATCCACCCTGGGCTCATCCTCCTCTATCAGCCTGAAGCTCTCCCCGAGATCTCCAAACTTCAGGCCTGATAGCATGCTCATGCACCTCCTGGAGGTCTCATCGCTCATGCCGCTCCTCACCACCCTGAAGTACCTGCTGTTCAGCTCGAGTATCTCCCTTTCCTCTATGCATTCTCCGCACGACCTCAATATGTCAAGTGTTTTTGAGATAAGAAAACCATCGTAGATGTACCTGCACAGCTCCCTCCGCTCATCCCTGAGGATGACAACTGAGACCCGCCCCCTGCCCTTCGAGAGGTTCCTGTTGCACCTCCCCGCGACCTGATTTATCGAGTCGAGGGGCGCGAGATCCCTGAACACGATATCAGCGTCGATATCAACACCCGCCTCTATGAGCTGCGTGCTCACTGTGATCTTCCTGCGCCCTCCCCGCTCATCTCTGATCCTGCGTATGCGATCCCTTCTATCCCTGGGAACGACATGCGTGGAGAGGTAAAATAGCTCTGTATCCCTCAGATCAAGCGCTTTTATGGCGCTGTACACATTCCTGGCTGAGCGGATGGTGTTGAGCACGATGAGAAAATCCTTCTCCGGGTTATTGTGAATCTCCCCCTCCAGAAGAGCCTCAAATTCCTCCAGGCTCATGGGAGCATCGATCATGGGGCGCAGCTCAACCCTGTTGAGCGCTCTGAAGTACCGCTCCTTATCGCTCACAGCCTCCCTGATCTCGCCGCTCTCCTCAGAGAAGATCAGCGGCTGGGTCGCGGTGACGAGTATCAGATAGCTGTTGAACTTCTCGCAGAGCATTTTCAGAGAATCATGCAGAAGATGCCAGTACCTGTGGGGCACAGCCTGAACTTCATCCATTATTATTATTGAATTTGCAATCCTGTTGAACTTGCGAAGCCTTCTGTTTCTGTTTGAGAATATCGTGTGGAAGAGCTGCCAGAACGTCGTAACCACGATCTCAGAGTTCCATCCCTCCATCAGCAGAAGGCTCACGTCAGACTCGAATTCCTCATCCCCTTTTGTGTATGTGATGTCGGAGAGATGATGGTGCTTCAGAAGCACGCTTGAGTCAGCCCTGATGCCCGCGCTTTCCAGCACATCCTCGAAGACATCGCATGTCTGATCGATTATGCTGAGAAACGGCAGAGCGTATACTAT
Organism: Methanothrix sp.; assembly: GCA_029907715.1. Classification (NCBI taxonomy): domain Archaea; kingdom Methanobacteriati; phylum Methanobacteriota; class Methanomicrobia; order Methanotrichales; family Methanotrichaceae; genus Methanothrix; species Methanothrix sp. The sequence goes on along the minus strand of JARYLI010000004.1, from coordinate 143,226 downwards.
CCTGGGCATGACCCCACGTTCGTTCATCAGCCTTCTCCTGAGCCGCAGCGCCATCGCCAGGGATGTCAGCGTCTTGCCTGTACCTGTGGGCACGTTCAGCGATATTATCCTCTCATTGAGGTCCCATCCTGAGATCCGGCTGACTGCATCATGGTATATCTCGTTCCTCATTCCATTGATGCCATCTCTCCTCTCGGAGAACCCGCGCGCCTCCCTGTACCTGTCCACAAGATCCGGAGGAATATTCACCCTGCCCAGATCCACGCCCTCCAGCCCTGCATCTGTCTTGTCCGCATCCAGAAGCGCGGAGTACAGGAGCTGGGCCACGAAGTATGGCAGAACATCATTTCTCCTGCCGAGATTCCTGACAAACGGCTTCTCACCCCTCAAATCCTTCAGAGCATCTCTGAGGATGTGGTCCAAAAGAGAATCAAGATCTATCTCAACCACACCGCCGAGAAGGGCGTTGAATATCTGCGCGCATTCGTTTCTGTCAAGACTGGAGACCTGCTCCTCGATCACAGATAGGACCCTCTCCCTCTCAGCGTAGATCGCCGAGATCTCATCCAGCGCGTTCGTCAGATCCCCGTGATGGCGCCTCACCGCGATGAATGAGACCAGGGGAAGTGCGCCGGACGTCTCGCATCCTCTCTTCCTCAGATGCTCCCTGACAATTGCGTACGTGAAGAGCGATGAGAGAAGACCATGCTTCGTGACATCTCTCGATCTCAGAGCCCGCCTCCTTTTCTCATCAGTCTCCCTCAGGTACTCCTGGAAGAAGCCCGTCGCCTTTCCGAGATCGTGTGTCGCTCCGATGATGTATGCGACATTCTTCAGAATCTCCGCATCATCGAGGTTCCGCGCGCTCTCAGCCACTGTCCTCCTGCACATCTCCCCGACGTTTCTGAGGTGATCCACCAGAAGCTTATCGGGATGAGATCTGAGTTTAAATGAAAACGACCCTCTCCCCATTATCCAGCTCCCACGCATCTCTTGTTCTGGCCCTGATGCTCCCTCCGTTCCTCTCGTAGAGCACCTCACTGTAATCCGTGACCTCCCGTCCCTCTCCAATCACGCAGGGCATGATCTCTGAGAAATACTCCCTGCCCTCCTCAAACTCCGGCGACTCCAGAAGAGATTTCAGAGGCACAACGCTGTTTATCTCCTGTAATCCATCACCGCATCTCCTCAACCCCAGCTCGCCGACGAATTTGAAGTTGCATACTAGCTGGCTCAGGCCCAGGCATGGTGTGTACACACATCTGTGATCCTCCAGCATATCCCTGAGATCCCGTGAGAAGCGATCGTCAGAATGGCTGAGATATATTCTGAACCTGGGATCCTTCAGAAACTCAAACCTGACCTGCGTCCTGTTATGGATCCTGTGCATGCTCCTCTTTGTGTCGATCAGGTTCTCGCCAACGCGCACCTTCTTCACAGGCTCCAGGATCCTGCAACCGATGCTTGCTTTATCCCTGGAAAAGTACCTGAAGTAACTCTCCTTGCTGAGCCCTGCTATGGCCCCGATGATTCCCGATATCGCTGTCCTTGGAGGAAAAGAGTACGTGAGGGGAGAGCTGGTTGTGTAGATCTTCCTGAAGTGCGCGTAATCCCCCCACACATCGAAGACCAGTACGCTATCCCGCATCGAGAACCTCTAGAACGCAATCGGATTTACCGCTATGCCAGTTGCTTCGTTCAGCTTCTCCATGGAGAACTCGGCGCCGTCCCTGACAAACCTGAGCTGCCTGTCGAAGCAGATCTCAAGATCCCTGATTGAGTCCTTCTCAGCTTTGAGCCTGCTCACAAGCGCTGAGACATCGAGACAGAAATCCTCGGGCCCTCTGATCGCCTCGTGCTGCACATCCGATACCAGCTTTATCATCCTGTCCAGATCCCCGATGTGGTAGTTCGCCTTGCTGTAGTTGACCTTGAGCAGCAGCCTGGGCACCTGTCCTGCCTTCGTTCTCGATATCAAGCTCTTCGTCCCGTTCCACATGCCCTCGAGGAGCAGCCTCACATCCTCCTCTGTGAGAGCAGTGTGCTTCGCAGCATTCTCGTTTATTATGCCGTAGAAGAGTATCAGTGAGTAGGGGAGAACATACTCCTCGCGGAACGTCGCCTGCGTCATGCCCTCCTTCGAGGCGAATGCTCCTGTGCCCTTTATGTGCTTCAGGGCCACCCTGTGGAGCGAGCGCCCCATCTTGAACTGAACAGGTCCTGTATAGGTAATCGAATCCCCTTTGGATGATCCCTCACCCTCATCTTTTTGCTTGTTCTGTCTCCGTTTCTCCAGCGGAATCACACCGCCGAACAGCCTCACGTCGATGCACTCACTCAGAATCCTCTCCTGATCTTCCCCGAAATCCTTGGCCCTCCTCTTGGCGTCCTGGATGTACCCGTTCTCCTTATCGTAGACTATCTCCCTCACGAATATCTCGAGCCCTTTGAAATTGTGGAGATAATCTCTTATCGTCCTCTTGAGACGCACATCGGTTACCAGGTTCACCCCTGTCTCCTCATCCATGCGCGGTTTGTTCTCGTCCATCGGATCTCCATTCGGATTCCCATCTCTTATATCGTAGATGAACAGCAGCTCAGATCTGTTCGAGACTGTGCTCATGCTGTTTCCTCCGTCTTTTCCTTCTCTTTATCCACCCTGAAGAGCTCGTGCAGGTTCATACCGAGCACGAAGTAGAAGCTCAGCTCATCATCTGTCTCCTTCCACCCGCGGCCCGAAAGAACGAAATGCTCCGCTATGATCGCCTCGAGCTCCCTGTAGTAGTTCTTCTCATACTCCTCAAGCTTGTTCTGTATCTCCGGAAGAAGCCTCTTGATCAGGGCCTCGTTCATCTTGAGCCCATGCAGCTTTGTGTAGAACGGCTTTGCATTCTTCTCCATCCACTGGATGTTCAGCAGCTTCTGCACAAGCACGCCTTCCAGAAACGTTGCCTTCTTCGCATCGCTGTCAAAGAACTCCCTGTTCGCCTCGAAGAACCTCTCAACCCTCTTATCCAGAGGAAGTGCCTCGAGCTCCTCTCTTTTGAGAACAATTCCTGACATTCTGTCTACCTCAAGATCCTTCAGAAGATTCAGCTCCTTCAGATAATGAAGAAGCATGAATCCGTTGAGCGTGTTCATCAGCGTGGATCGCCCATGCACGAAATCATCTCTGATTCTCTTCATCATGAATGAGATCAGAAGATGGCGATCCACATACCTCCCCACGAATATCCTGTTGACAATCTCCAGAAACATCTTGTCGTGTGTAACGTTTCCTGACTCCCTGGGGAAGAACCGCCTCAGAACGCCAAAATCAAATATAAGCCTGCCTTTGTCTTCGGATAGCACCATCTCATTGTATATCCCGAAGGCACATTCAACCCTCTCCTTGGCCTCGAACAGCCTTCTCAACCTGGATGGGAGAATGCCATCGATGTGAAGGAGTATCCTGTAAGCGGAGTTATCCTTTTTATAAAACATCAGGCTGTTGCTGAATAAGTCCTTCTGATCCTTCACCATATCCAGGATCTCATCCTCGTCGTCGGTTATGCGGTTCCTGGTCTTCCGGCTCATCTTCAGTTCTTTCTTCATACCACTCAGAATATCCAGGATCTCCTGGTAGTCATCGCCGATTATGAGCTTGGGTATGAGAAGGTACCTGAAGCCGTAGAAGCTGAAGTCAAGGCTCTCCTCAATGTACTTCTTTCCCGCATCGAGATTTATCGCACAGTTTAAGCAGACGGGCGTGTTCTTCCATGCATCAGACTGCCTGAACCCGCCTGCTATGAATCCGGGCTTGTCGAATGTGTGGAACGGCCAGGGGATGGCGTATGCGTAAACCTCATCCTTTTGCTCCTTGCAGACAGAGCAGAGCGCATCCGTTCCTCTGGACTCGCCGCCGTATTTACGGAAGAACCGATCGCAGCTATTTTTGAGGAGAACGTTTCTGAACGCCGGATAATCCGCCAGGTATTTAAGATCACCATCCTTCACAAATCCAAGGGTTATTATGCAGTTCTCTCTCTGTTTGAGATGAGATCGCTTCTCCTGTAGCTCCTTAAAGATTTTATCTTTGTTTGAGAATAACACATTCTTTATATTTTTCAGCGTGGCTCTTTCTTCCCCGCTTAGATCTGAAGAATCAATGCCATCAAACCATCTCAGAAATTTTTTCTCGAATGTTTTCTTGATATTCTTTGCGATCTTGCATGTCGGGGTGGCATCGGTGGCATTCCCCTTCTTCCCCTTGTACAGGTATCTTCTGTAATCCTTGAGCTCCTCCAGCTCCACCCCTCTGTAGGAGAAATCTCCATCCTTCTCCTCGAGTGTGACAACAAGAGCATGGTTGTAACCGCCATTGAGATTTGGATTCTCCACAATGTAATACAGGATATCCTCACAACCGCTCTGAGCATGCTCACCAATTCTTTGCTTACCAATTCTTGCTACTGCCTCGATCACACGGATCACCATGCATCAATCACATATGTTTCTGTACGTGCAGTCCACGCACCTGGCCTTCTGTTTCGTCCCTTCCGGATAGTAACCGTACTGAACTGTTCTAAGTATCTCATTTACTATCTCAAGAGCAGCATGATAATCCTTTCGCCGGAAAATCACCTCCTCCACATGGTGGTCGCTGCGAGTATAGCATATGAATCCCCGATTCACAGGGGCTCCAAAATGTTCCATTATTAGCAGCCCGTAAAGAGCGAGCTGGTATTTGTGTGTTCTGTGAACCACATCGTTGTACTCCGCATACTTGTAATCCATCGGGGCAGCTGTCCCGTCATCCAGAAAGAGAACCTCATCCACCTCCCCCTTTATCCGGTACCTGTGGGATGTCATATAAACAGCGACCTCCTTTCTCACGCACCTGAGCCTCTTTCTCACGTAGCTGGTGTTGACCTTCTCCCGGCTCTCGTGAAGTTCCCTGCCCCTCAGAACCTTGTAGTACCTCTCCTCCCTCTGTGGGATGTTGAGACAGTGCATGAAGAATATGAACCTGGGGCAGAAGAGGTATTCGATCACATCTGAGACTGTTATGAGCACATCCTGATCGAGCGATTCCTCGATACCATCCGCCTCCTAGAAGAACTTGGTCACAGTCATTCCGCTTACTAGCTCTCTATCAAACCCGGTCCCGATCAGCTTTATCTTATCGAAGCAGTCCTCGCACATCGGAAACACATAAACCGAGTCGGTGTCCTCTATGACAGACTCGCACTCGAGGGCCAGAGAATCTGACTCGTTCCGGTTCAGATCTCCGAGAAATGCGCTCTTCTGAACGCGGTACAAACCGTAGTTCTTGCATATCTTAGCGACCCTGCTTCTCGTCCTGTCATCCGATATATCGTATATCACCCAGACAAGCATCATCCCCCTCCACGGGGCAGGTATCACACCCTGACTCAATGACATTGAGATCATCTGCATCTGTGCTCTCTTCCACAGCACCTCTGATGAGATGGTTTGCTATCCTGTGGCATTCCATCTGGATGGTGTTCCTGATCTTGACATTGCGGCCCCGGTACTCCACGGTCTCGTCCAGCGCTTTGTTGATCATATCGATCAGAGCCGCTCGCCCCTCTCTGCTCAGAACGACCCCCTGCTTGACGGGCTCGAAGAACTCATCCCTGACCATCCGCCTGGTGAACATGTGCACAACAGGCTCATCGATATGGATCCTGAACATCTCTATTATATCGAAAACGAGGGATCTCTTGTTGTATGAGTCTGTATGCAGGAACCCTGCATATGGATCAAGCCCCGCGATTATGCATGCCTTCTCCACAATCGAGTAGAGCATGCCATAGCCGTAGTTCAGCATCGCATTGAACTCATCCCTTGCCGGATCCCTGCTCCTTCCCGTGAATTTGTACTTCTCAGGCATGATCAGAGATATCGCTCCGAAGTATGCCCTGGATGCCCTCCCCTCCAGACCGAGAATATCCTGTCTTCTCGATTCGACGGTGCCGCGAAGCCTGCGCATCTCCTCGAGAGAGCTCGAGATCTCCTCGATGTACCTTGTCAGTTCATCATTTCTCTCGCTCCGTGATTTTTTAAGCCTCTTTAGAAACTCTATCTGGTTCTCAAGTTTGCGGGCACACCATTCCCTTACAAGGGCCAGCGCCTCTGGCCTTCCGTATATTTCAAGCTGCCGTCTCCTGATCAGGGTTGTGCTTCCCAGCTTCGGGTGCCAGATCCTCGCGTAAGGATCGCCCTTCGAGTCGAGAAATACTATATCTATATTATTATCTATCGCAAGCTTGATCGCGTCCGTTGTTATGTATGCAGCCGTGGCAATCAGAATGCTGCTGATCTTCTTGGCTGCAATCTCCAGGCATCTGTCCTCTCTCTTTACGACAAAACACTCACCGCTCTTACGTATGTACGATCCGTATGAGTTGACAACGAGCTGCATCCAGATCGATCCTGTGTATAAATTAATTTTTAAATTATTTTTATCTACTTAACACATGCCTCTCAAATATGAGGCCCTCTGTGAGCATTTTCACATCATAAATCTTCATAACATTTAAGAAAACATCTCAAATATCTATAAATCTTTTTCTCTTTGACTCCTCTCTGGAGGCTTCGATGATGAACGCCCCTGCGACAAAAGACGATGTATTTGAGGCGATAGACAAGCATAACGTGAGATTTGTCAGGATATGGTTTACCGATATCCTGGGCATCCCGAAGAGCTTTGCCATCAACACCAACCAGCTTGATGGTGCATTCTCTGAGGGTATGGGTTTCGATGGTTCCTCTGTGAGGGGGTTTGCCAGGATATACGAGTCAGACCTGATCGCCAAGCCTGACCCATCGACCTTCAGAATCGTCCCGTGGCGCCAGCAGGATAACGCTGTGGCGAGGATGTTCTGTGACATTCTGAATCCAGATGGCACTCCCTACGAGGGCGATCCGAGATATGTTCTTAAGAGAAACCTCTCCCGTCTCAGGGAGAAGGGCTACAAGTTCATGGTCGGACCTGAGCTGGAGTTCTTCTACTTCAAGAACGATTGCTCGACCGAGATACTCGACACCGGCGGCTATTTCGATCTCACAACTCTGGATGTCGCATCCGATCTCAGGAGAGATACAATCCTGGCGCTGGACGCGATGGGCATCGATGTCGAGTACAGCCATCACGAGGTCGCGCCATCACAGCATGAGATCGATTTGAGGTATGCTGATGCACTGACAATGGCTGACAACGTGATAACATACAAGATAACAGTCAAGGAGATCGCAAGAAAGCACGGATGCTATGCGACATTCATGCCGAAGCCGATCTTCGGGGTGAACGGAAGCGGGATGCATGTCCACCAGTCGCTCTTCCAGGGGAAGAGGAACGTGATGTTCGACGCAGCTGATGAATATCATCTCTCAGACGAGGCAAAGTGCTACATCGCAGGCCTGCTCAGGCACGCGCCTGAGATAACAGCGGTGACCAACCAGTGGGTCAACTCCTACAAGAGGCTTGTGCCCGGATACGAGGCGCCGGTCTACATCAGCTGGGCGAGGAGGAACAGGTCCGCGCTCGTCAGGGTCCCGATGTACAAGCCTGGCAAGGAGGCGGCCACAAGGATCGAGTACAGGAGCCCGGATCCTGCAGCGAATCCATACCTTGCATTCTCGGTGATGCTCGTCGCCGGCCTCGCGGGCATCGCAAACAAGTACGAGCTCCCACCGCCCCAGGAGCGCGATATATACCACATGAGCGAGGAGGAGAGGAGAGCTGCTGGCATAAACTCCCTTCCTGGAAGCCTCAACGAGGCCATCCAGCTCGCTGAGCGGAGCTACATCGTCCGTGAGGCTCTGGGCGATCACGTCTTCGAGAACTTCATTGCGATCAAGAAGGCGGAGTGGGACGAGTACCGGACAACTGTGAGCCGGTGGGAGCTGGAGAGGTACCTGCCTCTCCTCTAAATATATTTATGTGCTTTACCCTGCGTGCCGGGTCTGGAAATCCTCTTCTTATCCTCTTCTTCAACCACCCCCATCACTTCTCATCGGCTTAGGCGCTCGGCTCAGGAAAATCAGCAACCCTCTGGGTGCTAGCGAACATGCTCAATAAGTTGAGCTAAATTGCCCTCCTGACGATTTCTGGATGAACGACTTTGTCATAGAGCGGATGGACGAGCGTGCTTCACTTGATCAGTAACTCAAGCACTCTCACGATATTGAGTGCTAGCAGGTCCTCTCATCTTTTCGTTCGACTGACAGTGCGGTTTTGTGCAGCTTCGTGGAACGGAATCAAATCACAGACCTTGAGGGGGAATGATTGATATACTGTGAGCGAATCTACCACGCTACGGCGTGGCAGCTCACGCTGTATCAAATCATCAGGGTAGTAACATGGCATTCTGGCAACCCAAGTTGGAGCTCATGGAGAGGTCTGAGCTGGAGGAACTCCAGCTCCGCCGGCTGAGAAAGACCGTGGAGCAGGTTTACAGGAACGTCCCATTCTATCACAGAAAGATGACAGAGATGGGCATCACACCACATGATATAAACAGCTTGAGGGATATCGAGAAGCTTCCCATGACACGCAAGACGGACCTGAGGGATAACTATCCGTTCGGGCTCTTCGCGGTTCCAAGAGAGGAGATCGTGAGGGTGCATGCGTCCTCAGGGACCACAGGAAAGCCCACAGTCGTAGGATACACAAAGAACGATATAGAGACCTGGTCTGACCTGATGGCCAGGGACTTCGTCATGGTCGGCGTGACCAGGAACGACATATTCCAGAACGCTGTGAACTACGGTTTCTTCACAGGCGGGCTCGGCGTGCACTACGGCATAGAGCGGATGGGCGCGATGGCGGTCCCGTCCGGCACAGGCAACACCGAGAGGCAGCTCGAGATCATGGCGGATTTTGGGGTGACAGTGATACACTGCACGCCCTCGTATGCCCTATACCTGGCAGAGACAGCGAAGGCGAAGGGCATGATGGACAGATTGAAGCTCAGGATAGGCTGCTTCGGGGCAGAGCCCTGGTCGGATGAGGCGCGCCAGGAGCTTGAGGAGGCGTTCGGCATAAAGGCCTATGACTCGTACGGGCTCTCAGAGATGTTCGGGCCGGGCGTCGCCTTCGAGTGTCAGGAGCAGAACGGGCTGCACATCTGGGAGGATCATTTCCTTGTGGAGATTCTGGACAGCGATGGAAACCCCTGCGCCCCAGGCGAGCGCGGCGAGCTTGTGCTCACATCCCTGACCAAGGAGGCCATGCCGCTGATAAGGTACAGGACGGGGGATGTGACGTATCTCCTGGAGGACGGCTGCAGCTGCGGGCGCACGAGCCGGAAGCTTCACAGGTTTCTGGGGAGAGCGGACGATATGCTCGTCGTGAGGGGCATAAACGTCTTCCCGAGCCAGATAGAGGATGTGCTTCTCTCGATACCCGAGATAGGGGATTACTTCCAGGTGATAGTCGACAGAAAGCATCACGGTCTGGATGAGATCACGATCCAGGTCGAGATGAAGGACGAGGCATTCACAGGGGAGCTCGCAGATCTGGCGCGTCTCCAGAAGAAGGTCGAGGAGAGGCTCAAGGCTGTGCTCAACATCCGGAGCAAGGTGGAGCTCGTCGAGAAGGGGACGATCCCGAGAACAGCTGGAAAATCGAAGAAGGTGGTGGACCTCAGAAAGATCTGAAACACATCACATCATATTTTAACGGGAATCCGGCCTGTCACACTCCTGTTCGCGGCCAGTGTGCCGGCATCAGAACGCGCGTTTGTGGTGAACCCTCCGGCGAGGAGTTCTGAGTCATATCGACTTCGGTATCTCTGTGAGAAGCGCGTATATCACAAAGCCTATCATGCCGATCAGGAAAATCCCTGTGATCGATACCTTCCCGATCATCATGAACTCCTCCCTCGTCGGCTTCCTTGCGAGCTTCAGGACACGTATGTACTCGCCCAGGTCCATCGATGGTGCCTCGATGCCGATATCATCGAGCATATCTGTGAGATCGCTCTTTGTGTCCCTGCGCTTCTTCTCAGCCGTCTTCTCAGATCTGCCAACACCCAGCTTCCCCTTCAGCTGGTCCATCTTCGTCTCTGCTGCCTTCATTCCCTGTGGCGAACGCAGCACGATCTAAAAAAGGTTTCGGAGGCGAGCACGAGCTCTCCGGCAGAATGGATTTAGGGCAGCAGACCGCTTCTCGATCCTGATCATCCCCCCTGATCACACCAAAGCCGTACCGCAGGATTCATTACTGATACGGTCGCACAGCCCGAACATGAGGGCATCCCGATCAGCTGCCATGCTGCTCATCGTGCTTTCAGCGATCACCCTCTCGCAGAGCGCATCACCTGAGCCTGTGGTCAGGGATCTCGGCCCCTTCCGGGTATCCTTCGATCTGAACACGAGCATTCCATACACGGTTGTCGTTGATGAGCCTGTGAGGAGCATCCTGAAGGGCAGAAGCTACATCACATACGGTCTCGGTGTGAAGGGCGAGGACAGCTCCATATGGATATTTGTCACAGACTACGGCAAGATCCTGGAGGTACCGCCTGACAACGACTGGAAGCTTGTTAACGATTTCCTCACAGAGCAGGGATGCAGCCGCATAAACATCACTGAGACCGTGATCGATGGGACCGTGGGAGCTCTCGGAGGCGGGGTCCTTCCATCGGACAGGATAATATTCTGCGCGAGCTACGCGCCTGAGGGCGTCTTCGTCCAGGGGAAGCATCTTGTCACAACGAACTGCAGGTTTTACTCTACATTCCCGGCGGACGAGACCGTGAGCCTGCTTGAGAGCATACATGTGGAGAGGAGGGTCTAACGCCGGAGGAGAGGCAGCTTAAGATGCATGCTGCACAGACCGGATATTCTCATGATGCAGCAGCCTCGTATTTTTTAAAGCGCAAAGCTGCGGACAGCGTGCCTTCACAGCTGTGCAGTATTTGCTCAATATCGTGAGCGTACTTGAGTTACTGATCAAGTGAGGCCCTATCATCTAGTCGTTTATACAGAAATCCGCCAAGAGGGCAATTTACCTCACATATTGAGCATGTTCGCTGTGCACAAAACAAATGATACCTGCAAAACATTTAATTTGTTCTGATGTTCAGTTTGTAATGCATGTCTGCATCCGTCGACAGGCGCATCCTGGTTGTGGCCTCTGCGTTTGCGTTTCTCATAGCATCACATCTGGTGCTTATAACAGCATTTCGAGATGCTGATGCATTTCTTCTCATGGAGGACAGTCTATTTGTGATGGCATCTGCCATCGCGACCATTTGCCTCCTCCATGCATTCAAACGCTCCACGGGCAGGGCCAGGACCGCCTGGATGGCGATGTTTATCGCGATGAGCTTCAACACAGCAGGAGAACTCGCATGGCTTGTGATTGAGGTATTCCTAAAGACAGAACCTTTCCCGTCAATTGCTGATATCGGATACCTGGCGTTCTACCCGTTCTTTGCAGCTGGCATCTTCCTCCTTCCCTCTGTGCCGCTGTCAGCAAACGAGAGGTCCAGGCTGCTGCTGGACGAATGCATAGCTCTGATCTCATCTCTTCTGATCCTCTGGATCTACATCCTGCCAGAGCTGTATGAGGATGATCCTTTGGCCACGTTCGTATCGATCGCCTATGTGCTCATGGACCTTCTGCTGATCATCGCGCTGATGGACATACTCTTCCGAGAGCATGCGACACCAGAGGACTGGCCAGCACTCCTTCTGGTTCTGGGAATGGGCGTCATGATAATAACAGATCTGGGCTATGCCTATCAGGAGATTCAGGGTACATACATCTCAGGGAGCCTGGTCGACACCGGCTGGCTTGCAGCATACATGCTCATGGGCATCGCTCCTCTGCTCTGGGTTCGTCCTCCTTCATGGAGCCCAGTCAGCCTCAAGAGGATCTCTTACTACGTCCCTGTCGTATGGCTCGGCCTTGCGCTCATACTCGCGCTCATCAGGGGACATGGCTCAGTAGCGAATGCAGCAGCTCTGGCAGCATCCATATCCGGCATAATCGGCCTGATGCTGCTGCGTGAGAGGCAGTCCGTGAGGGCGATGGGCGATATGCTCGCAGACCTTCGGGAGGAGGCTGAGCGGCGGGCCGCCGCGGAGAAGAACCTCGCGGAGACCAAAAACCTCCTGGAGAGCATACTTACACAGGCGCAGTGCGGCATCCTTGTAGTCGATGCTGATGGAAAAATACTCTTCAGCAACGATATGGCCAGGCGGATGGTGGGAAAGAGCCCCGGCGAGTCTGTTGGGCTGAGATCCTACAAACAGGAGGGTGGGACTGAGTGGGATCTCTGCATCTCAAGGGCTCTCAGGGGTGCGATCACAGAGTGCAGAGAGGCGCGCGTGGTCGTTGATGGCAGCCCATCTGATATCCTGCTCGAATCAGCGCCCCTGAGGGACAGCTCCGGAGAGATCGTTGGCGCGGTGGTCTCTTTCATGGACATCACCGAGAGGAAGCGGCTGGAGGATGAGCTCAGGAGGCACACAACAGAGCTCGAGAGGATTGTTGAGGAGAGAACAAGGGAGATCGAGAGGAAGAACGCGGAGATGGAGAGGTTCGTCTACACAGTTTCTCATGATCTCAGATCACCTCTGATAACGATACTCGGATTTCTCGGTTACCTCAGGGAGGATCTCAGGGCGGGCCAGAGCGATAAGGTCGAGAGCGACATACGGTTCATAGAGAACTCCGTGCTCAAAATGGACAGGCTCCTCACCAACACCCTGGAGCTGAGCCGGGTTGGGAGGGTGATCAACCCGCCAGAGGATGTCCCGTTCTCTGATATCGTGAAGGAAGTGCTCTCAGAGATGAACGCGAAGCTCAACGGCGTTGATGTCGTCATTGGAGAGGATATGCCTGTCGTGCACGTCGACAGGATGCGTGTGGGGGAGATGCTCGCGAACCTGATAGATAACAGCATAAAGTACACAAAGAATGCGGACCGTCCGAGGATAGAGATAGGGTGGCGGCCTGAGAACGCGGTCTTCTTCGTGAAAGATAACGGCACCGGCATAGACCCGATGTACCATGACAGGGTCTTCGAGCTATTCTACAAGATAGACCGCAGCACCCCAGGCACCGGAGCAGGCCTCGCGATAGCAAAGAAGATCGTCGAGGTTCATGGCGGCAGGATCTGGATAGAGTCCGAGGTCGGGAAGGGCTGCACCGTGTGCTTCACGCTCCCGGTCAGGCGCGAGAAATCCTATGCGAAATCCTGAGCGCCGGATATGACGTCTTGAAACGTCTTGATGTCGCTCCGAAATCTCACGCTACCGCATGAGATCGAGCAGCTCCTCGGCCGCTTTTCTGGGGTTGCTGCTCTCGTACACGGATCTGCCCACGATCGCGTAATCCGCGCCCGCTTCGATCGCATCCCTGAGCGAGCCGCCCTGCGCCCCCACCCCAGGGGAGATTACCGTGAGGCCCCCCGCGATTCTTTTGAGCGTTCTTATCCGCTCAGGCCTGGTGGCAGGCGCCACTATTCCCGATGCCCCAACGTCCAGAGCGAGCATGGCCAGCCGCTCAGCGACCGCAGCCATGAACTCCAGCGCTCCCGGATGGCTCATCTCAGTCACCGCGTACAGCTCTCCATCATACCTCCTGGCCACATCCACGCAGGCCTCCAGGCTGTCCCTTCCTGTGAAAGCGTGCGCTATGACTCCCTGAGCGCCCGCGTTGAAGAGGCGATTACATATCAGATGGTTTGTGTTCGGGATATCCGCGATTTTTAGGTCTGCGATGATGGGCGCGATGCTGGATAGATCCTTTATGACAGAGAGTCCTGCTGAGAGTATCAGTGGATAACCCACCTTGATCGCATCGAAGATCCCTTCTGTCTCTGAGGCTATGCTGTGCGCCTTATCCACTGACCCCACGTCCAGCGCGAGGATTAGTCTGCTGTTCTTCCTCATGATACCCTCCAGGGCGTGTTGTGAAGAAGCTCTTGAGGCAACCGACACAACCTGTCTGATCTCTTTCAGCTATTCGTGCGATGGCACCGGGATGTCAGCACTGTTTACATTCCGTTCAGTATTCTTTCAGCAGCCTCTCTCAGGTCTCCCACGACCTCAGGGCCGCTTCTGTTACCCTTTCTGTCCAGGAAGAGGGCGTCCAGGCCGGCCTCGATTGGAGCCTCGTAGTCGTAAACGTAGTGATCCCCGATGTGTAGCACCTCCAGAGGCTTTCTTCCAAGAGCCCTGCAGACCAGGATGTATGAGCGGGGTGATTTCTTAACATCCCTGAAATCGGATGTCACGGAGAATATCCTGCTGAACCTGTCCATCAGCCCGTCCAGCTCCATCTCGATGAACTCCCTCGCTGCATTGGATGTCACTACGAGCTCATAGCCTGAATCTTTCAGAGAATCTAGGACCTCCTCCACCTCGGGGTATATCTCTATCTCGGATCTGTGCATCTCGAGGAGCTCGTGCTTATCGATGTTGAGATCGAACTTCTCCAGCCAGTAACCGAGGTCATACCACTCGAGCCTGTCGCTTCCGATCTTTAAATACTCCCCGATGACGATCTCCTTTGCATTGTCCAGCTCCACGCCGTGCCGCTCCGCGTAAAGCTCCGGAATCCCCTCCATCCACACCCTGTCAACGTACCTCGGGCTCACCAGGGTTCCGTCCATATCGAAGGATATCACTTCTGGCATCTCTCTTACCTGCGATCTCTTATCCGCGCATATCTCTGCAGTGGTACAATCTGACGGTGACTCTTTATAAACAAATCGCGAGCATCCCATCACCTGATATGATGGGCTGCAGTGGCCAGTCTGCCAAAGCATGCGGATAAGGTGCTGGTAGTGGGATCAAATCGCAGAATGGCATTTTGGGAACCGGTATTCATTGACACAAACGATCACGAATCCCGCGTGATCATGCTGTTGGTCTCACTGATACCAGCAGCGACTCAAGTACTGTAATGCTATTGAAGTTGCTATCGCAATATGACCTTCTATAGATCGCCATACCTGCTTTGGGCCTTAGACACATCGCTCTTATGTATTCAGCAACTTGAAGGATATCCATGCGTCATCGGTTAAGATCGACATGTGTAGAATTGGACTTAATAGTCTTATCTCGCCTCAGTACTGCTATCAGGACTCAAGTCCACAGGCGGTCGATTTGAATCAAACTCCCCACCATGGGGAGATCTCAATTTGTCAAATTTATAGTCCTTTGCGTCACTTCATGTAAATCCATTTAAAATCTACTGGATATGTCATACTTCATAGATGATTTTATGTGAAATGCTATATTATAGCAACTTATGCGGAATACTATAATGATCAATATATCTACATAAAATCCTCAACTGATGACCAATGGAAGGATATCCAGGCCGGTTGCTGAATGCACTCATTCGCTCGCCACGAGCGCACAGCGTGACTGGTGCCTCTTCGGGCAGGTTATCAGATGGATAAGATCGATTTTATTTTGTTATGGAAAATATGATGTGGTATGGTGGAAGTAAAATATGGCAGATGTGTTGTATGTGTTGGTGACCCAACCAAAAGATCCGACAGTTCTCTGGGGTTGAGCAGAACCGTTCTACCCAACAAGATGCTGCAGCTCGCGAAGCGATGCCGTCCTCCACATTGTTGTGGGGCTGCGGAGCGTGAGCGCACCGATGCCCGAAACTATAAATGAGATGCAGGCGACTCGAAGTTCATGAATCGTATTGGGGAGATCTTTGCGAAGCGATTTGAGCACTGGAACCTTCGCATTCCAGAAGAGGATCTCGATAAGAGACGCAGTGGTTTCATTCATGATAAGGGGTGGCTGATCCAGTACTGCTTTGGTGAGGACGAGGCTGGGGAGTACATGGATTACTACGCGACACACAGGATGACCGGTGACGTGCACACCCGCATCCGGGCTGATGGCAGTGTCGAGAGTTTGCCAGCTCTCTTGAGCATGCGTCCGTGCAGTGAAGACCCCGATGAGGACAGGCGACTCGAAGAGGAATATTACAGACGCAACAGAGAGGTCGCAAGAATGCTGGTGGAGAAGGGTTTCGATAAGTTCACTATCAACATGATCCTATCAGCCGGTCTCATCGAATAAAACGGTGCGCGGGGGACATATCGCAATGAATCCGCGTTTGACGGACATAGTAAAGGGCATTGCGATCGGCGATGCGCTGGGATCGACAGGCGAATTCATGGGCAGACAGGAGGTCATCAGGGTTTACAGCGAGGCGAGAGCGAGTGGCATCAACTGGCCGTTCGCACAGTACGGTTCGAGGATACATGGTCTAAAGCCGGGTCAGTGGACTGATGACACAGATATGGCGATATGCATGGTGAAGGCGGGCATAGATCCAGAGAAGATTGCAGCGAGCTTTGTCGATTGGATGCTATCTGGGCCAAAGGACATCGGAATCACGATCCGGAAGGCGCTTGAGATCAAGCGTCTCCACCCTGAAGGGCCGTACTGGTTCGGAGGGTATCAGGTCTACCGGATGCATCCACACTTCGAGGCAAACGGGTCTCTCATGCGCAACGGCGTGGTCGCTGGAATGGTGGACTCGCTGGAGGACGCATACAGGCTCAGTCTGCAGCATGGCATGATAACGCACTATCATCCGATGCCGCAGATATGCTGCCTCGCTCAGGATTACGTCATGTGGTCGCTGATGCATGACAGCTTCTCCTGGGACTCATGGCTGCACGATTTCTCGAGCACCCTGTATGAAGATATACGTGATATTTCATACGATCCGGCTGTAAAGAAATGGATGGATGTCTGTGGCTCTGATATCGATAAATCGCTGAGGAGGTTCGTGGAGAGCTGGCAGCATCCGGCTGCGTTTGATCCGTTTCGGCAGGATCTGAGCAACGGTGGCGGGCACTGTCTGATGTCGTTCAGGATCGCCATGTGGGGGCTTTATTATGCGATACATGACGACACATTCAAAGGACCGCAGGAGATCCCTGAGTGCGTGTTTGATGCGGAGGGATCCGATCGGATAGGCTGGATCGCAATGCTCGGTCACGACTCGGATACATACTGTGCGATCGCGGGCGCTATGATGGCAGCCGCTGGTTTGAGGTTCTCGGAGGAGCTCGCGAGATACGCCAACAAAACCATTAAAGGCGATACGCTCTTATGTATTCACCTGCCTGCAGCGCATAGCCGGACCGGTGCCTCTGCGGACAAGTTCTCAGATGGATAAGAGCGATCGAGAATATGTGGCAACATTACGCCGGAGGGTGCATAGCGCATTACATTTGCGAAGCACCCATATGCCTTACATGGGTCATTTTATCATATCCGATGCAATACATAGATGATAAAATAAGTGCATAGAGTGGGGTCAAACAGCCCATATGACCCATGTTGTCACAGTCTCAGGAACTGCTCGTACTTCTCCCGCCTGGTGGCATCAGAGATGTGCATGTACCTCATGGTGGTGTGAACATAAGAATGCCGCATGAGTTCCTTGACTGTCACGATATCGCAGCCACGCTTCACCAGGAGGCTCCCAACGCTGTGCCGCGAGAACACATGCACGCCTCCCTGCTTCTCGATACCCGCGAGCCTCTTGTAGTACATGAACATCCGGTAAACCCCACGGCGCTCCCAGCGTTTCCCGAAGTCAGTGTAGAAGAGCTGTCTGCGCCCCTCAATCATGAGCGGAGGCCGGACCTCAAGGTAACGCCTGAGGGTCCTTGCGCAGTCATCGGTGATGTAGACCACTGCGTCCCTGCCACCCTTACCACCACGCACGAAGACTGTCAACGCCTTCAGATCCACATCAGAATCGTCCAGGTTGCACAGCTCGCTGGCACGGAGACTGGCATAAAACATGGTCTTCAGCATCGCAAGATGTTTTATGTTGCTGCACACACTGAATATCCTTGTGATATCCAGCTCATCAAAATAGTACGGGAGGGTGTTGTTCGGCTTGATGAACTTGAAGCTGACATGCTGCCCGAGCATCTCGTGGTATTTCCGTATCGAGAACGAGTAGTTGTTGACCGTGCTCCGTGATAGCCTCATGTCATGGAGATGATCCCTGAAGCGGGCAAAATCATCTGCACTCGGCGAATCAGTTCCCGCGAATTCCAGGTACTTCCTCACATGCAGCACATACATGGGTATGGTGGACGGTCGAAGCCCATTATCCTCCAGGTACCTCCTGTAACGCTTCAGAGCGGGCATGAGATCTTCAGCATCACGCTTCCTCTTCCAGTTCACATTCATACGCTTCCTGAACATGCCACATCATCCCTGAAGCAGCGAGCGTGAAAGAAAATCCTGCATCCCAGATATAAATTCTCTGGGAGTTATGAATCAAAAATCGATATGCATGAGTGCGGGGGACGGGAGTCGAACCCGCGAACCCCTTCGGGACAGGGTCCTAAGCCCTGCGCCTTTGACCTCTTGGCAACCCCCGCGTTCTCTAGAGCGGCCTGCGCCCCACCAGCCATTCCAGGACAGCCTTTGATGTGTGAAGCCTGTTCTCGGCCTCCTCCAATACAACACTCTGCGGGCCGTCCATGACCTCATCCGTGATCTCTTGGCCCCTGTGCGCCGGCAGGCAGTGCATCACTATCGCGTCCCTTCCAGCAATCTCAAGAATCCTCTGGTTTATCTGATACCCGCTGAAGCTTCTGAGACGCTCTGCCTCCTCTGCCTCATCACCCATCGAGATCCATGTGTCTGTAACGAGAACATCAGCATCACGCGCTGCCTCTGATGGCTCATATGTGATCCCCGGGACGCCGCCGAGCTCTCTGGCCCTTTCTAATATTTGGCCCTTTGGCTCATAACCCCTGGGCGATGCCACGATCATCCTCATATTCAGCATGGCAGACGCCAGGATCAGTGAGTTGCACACATTGTTTCCATCCCCGACCCATGCTATCCGGAGACCCTCCAGGTGGCCGAAACGCTCCCTGATCGTCATCAGATCCGCCAGGATCTGGAGCGGATGCTCCTGGTCTGAGAGCGCATTTATCACGGGCACGCTCGAGTGTGCTGCAAGCTCCTCCACAGTCCTGTGAGAGAAGACCCTGGCGGTTATTCCATGCACATATCTTGACAGAACCCTCGCTGTGTCCCCGATCGTCTCGCCGCGCCCGAGCTGCAGCTCACCTGCGCTGAGATACAGTGGGTGCCCGCCGAGCTCTGATGCTGCGACCTCCAGCGATACGCGGGTGCGCGTCGACGGCTTCTCGAAGATCATCGCAATGCTCTTTCCTGCAAGAGGCATTCTATCGCCAAGCGCGCATCCACCCCGTCCGGAGCGCTCTGCCTTGAGATCCTCCGCCCTGTCCAGGAGTGCCACGATCTCCTCAGGAGAGAGATCGGCTATCGATATCAGAGAGCGATTGCTCATGAGACCAGCTCCCTGAGAAGGTCCTCAACGGTTGGAACTTTATCGTCTGTCACGCTTACCGTCGCGCTGATGCTCTTGTAGCTGGGTATCCGGGTATCATCTGTTTCCGCTGGGACCAATCGGTTCGACCAGGGGCTGTTCGGCATGAAGGCCAGACCCGGATGCGCATCCTCTGAGATTCTGGCCACCACGACGACCCTCCCGTTATCGCTCTCCACCAGCACATTCGATCCGTCTTTTATTCCACTCTTCGAGGCATCGCTTTTATCGAGGAAGACAACAGCGCTCATCTTTCTGTATTCCTCGCCGAACCTGTCGACCTCCTGTGCCTCGCTCTGGAATATGTCTCTGAATGTCACGACCGTTACCCTCATTCAGATCTCCTCCAGGATCATCGATAGAACCTCTTCATCTGATGGATACTCGCTCTTCATGATCGGATCGAACTCGATCCTCACACCGTCCATCCTGAGAGCGCTTCCGCCTGCCTCGATGCCAGACAGGGCCGTGGGTATAACAACCCTCGAGAGCTCGGTGGTGAGCGTCCTGTGCGGATCGAGGGTTATCATCGGGACCCCTGCGAGCGCCCTTGCGATCCCGGCGGGGAGGGACGATATCGGGTCAGATCCCACAACCAGGGCGAGATCGCAGCTCTTCGATGCCTCAACCACGCTGTACATCGGCCCGTGATCAACACCATCAGCGAACGATACCCTGTTTATGAAGCCAGTCTCATTGAACAGCAGCTGGTTGAACCCGCGCATGTTGTAATGACCCACCATCGGTATGACGTTGTATTTGGTGGTCTCATTCAGCCTGTCCACCAGCATCTTCAGGCGATCCATCCTCCCCTTTAGGGAGTATGCGAGCCCCAGCCCGGGGAATACAACGCCCATATCCGCTTTTTTCAGTGTGTTCATCATGGAGATCATGGCCTTCTTGTCTCTCACCCTGGGGATCTTCCCGTCGAGGACCGCAAGCATCGCATCTATGAGATCAGCATCTCCGCCTGGAGGAATCTGTACAAAGTTTCCGGAGAGTATCTTCGCAGTGGGGGATGCCCTGATATCTATGAGAAAAGCGGTCCTGTCCTCCTCATGCCCCCTCTGGAGCTTCTCCCCGCGTGGGAAGTATGAGAAGCGTGACATGTGTCTCGGGTGGCTGCTCGATGGGTCGCATCCCCAGAAGATCAGAGTGTCGCCGTAGTTCCTCACATCATCCAGGGTACAGCTCGGGATCTCCTCGCGGATAACCATATCCATGATCTCCCCCTGGCATATGGAAGAGGTGTCGTCGATGATCGCCTTTGTCCTCCTCGCAAGCTCGATGCCCTTCCTCTGCGCCTCCAGCGTCGAACACGACCAGCCGAAGAGCAGAGGCCTCTTCGCATCCCTCAGCATCTCTGCAGCCCTGGAGATGGCCTCATCGATGCCGACCTGCTTCCCATCAACCCTCCGCACGGATCTGTCGGAGGCGAGGGACCTGTATCTGCCGAATCCCTTTCTGCACAGGTTCTTCGTCTTGGTTATTCTTCTCCCATCAATCGTGACCTCGATATCATCGCAGAGAAGGGAGCATCCAGTGCATACAGCCATGAGATCACCCTAGACGAACTCTATTGCCTTGCTCGGGCAGGTCGCTGTGCACAGATTGCACAATATCCTGTTCGGGCCGAATCGCCTGCACTCCTTGGGGTTGAGGCACTTCACAACACCATCCTCCACGATGAGTATGACCTTATCGCTCTTTGGCCCCAGCCCGATTGCAGATCCCTTCGGGTCGTTTGCCACGTTCACCGGGCAGGCCACCACACAGTTGCCGCAGCCGTAGCACCGATCCTCGTGGATTATCAGCCCGGTCTCTGTAGCGCCCGCAACCGGCGCCATGACCTCTCTGAGCTTCTTCAGCTTCGCCTCGTATTTTGGCTCCAGCAGAGGTGTGCAGTCCTCGATCTGCTTCTCTCTGGCAAGAAGGGCAACAGCGAATGCCATGCATGTCGGAAGGCCGCACTTCTTGCAGTTCAGCTTTGGTGTTAGCTGATAGATCTCCATAGCGCTGACCATTAAACATCACCTGCCCTGCAGGGATTCTATTTCCATCTGTAATAATAGTATCCATTGGTGTATGGTGTGACACACTTCGAACATTCATGCCCTGTCTTCGAATTTGCAGATCCCAGCCGCGGACTCTGCACCCTAAAGAACATGCTCAATACGTTGAGGTAAATTGCCCTCTTGGCGGATTTCTGGATGAACAACTATGCCCCGATGATAGCGGCTTCACTTGATCAGTAACTCGAGCACGCTCACCATATTGAGCAAATACACCCGAAAGCAGCATGATTGATATAAAACTGGTATATCTCTTCAGAGCTTCCTTATGCGCATCCTGCATCCGCTCTCAGAGAGCTCGGTCTCCAGGCTCATGCCCATCTCTCTGAATGCCAGTTTCCAGTGAACCTCTGAGCATGTCCTGCAGTGCTCCCTGGCGACAAGTGATGCTCCGAGCCTTGAGAAGGCCTTAGCGCCCTCGAGGATCGCGCACCGTCTTCTGTTTATATCCACACATCCGTCGCTTTCTGCCACCTCAATCTCCGAGCCGAACATGTTCTTCTCGTTTGTCGCTATCGCCACCGCCACATCCAGTGGCTCTGTGAGCTCGAGACGCTTGAAGGTCGCTGCAACCTGCCTGGCGCCGAGCTCCAGGAACTCCCTGACTCCCTTCTTCCCGAGCCTTTTTCCCACGTAGCCCATGCTCCCGTAATAGTTGCCAAGCCACCATCCGACAACGCGCTGCTGTATCTCTGACAAGGTCAGTACTGGTATGTCTGTCATCTTGCTCTACCAGGCTTTTGCCCTTCAGCTATAAGAGCATCGTGATGAACATAAAGCGCCACCAACCGTAGAAGATCCCTGCCGGCGACGGTAAAGAGGTCAATACCACAGAACCCTTTGCCGGTCCAGAGCATCCACTCACGGTGCAAAATCTCTGCTTTAAAAACGCCAGACAACAAATTGTGGCAGGAGGCCTAATGGGCCTCGCCGACGATGTCCTTTCCTGCCTCCTTGCCAACAACAGTCTCCAGCTTGCAGACGTCCTTGCAGACGATCGTATCCTGCTCCTGGTACTTGGTGTAGGGGTTCTCCGGAATCGTCACATCGAGACCCATCGCAGCTGCCACGAGCTCCACGACATCCAGGACCTTTATCGGAGAGTTCACCGAGTTCCTGCCGTCCATTATGTTGCGCCTGCAGAACGGGCATGTGCTTGCTATGATGTCTGCCCCAACCTGCTCGGCATCCCTGAGCCTGTTAACCGCGCAGTCCAGCGCCAGGTCAGGAAGCCCTGCCTTCACACCCCCTCCGGCGCCGCAGCACCTCTGGAACTCCCTGCTCCTTTCCATATCGATGAACTTCAGGCCTGGAATGGACTGGAGAACATCTCTCGGAGCCTCGAACGCCCAGTCCCTGCCGTTTATGTGCATCAGGTGGCGACCGTTGTGGCAGGGGTCATGATATGTGACCTTGTAATCCACGGTTCTCTTGTAATCGACCGCCCCTTCCCTTATCTTATCTCTGAGGAATACCGACAGGGGCATGTTCTTGTACGGTATGTATCCCTCATACCATCTGGGCCAGTCGATTGTCGCTGCCCTGAGGCAGCCAGCACATGCGTAGAGGACTGTCTCGACACCTCTGTCCTTCAGAGCGTCTATGTTGTGAACAGCATGCTCCTTCATCACAGGCCTCTGCCCAGTCCTGACCAGCGCTGAGGCGCAGCACCACTCATCCTTGCCTAGCATGCAGAAGTCCACGCCGAGCGCGTTCAGCACCCTCACCGTCGCAACGCCGAGAGCCTGCTGCCTGTATGCCGCTGTGCATCCTGCGAAGTAGGCGATCTTCCCAGACTCATCGACCTTCGCGTCCTTCGGAACCCAGCAGAGCCTCTCTTCCTGCTTCGCCTGATATGGGTTCCTGTCTGTCTTGAGCAGCTTCGGGAAGAATGACTGCTTTCCGTAGGGGCCGTTGCCTCTGACCACGAGATTCGGTCTTATAGCCTCCCAGAGCTCCACGGTGAGTATCGCGGACTCGCAGACTGTGCCGCATACACCGCATGTTGTGCACATGTATGTGTCTTCTGTGTATTTGTTGATCTCATCCTCATGGAGCGGCTTTGGACCAAAGAGCTTTGCTCTCAATCCATATTGACTGTCGAGCATCTCCCTGAACTTGGCGATCTTGTACATCGGGGTTATCTCGGGCCTGTCCGGCCTCACAGCGTAAGTCGGGCACCAGTTCATGCACTCCTTGCATCTCGTACAGGCGTTCAGCTCCATGAGCTGTGTTGACATCAGGAACCCTGATATGAGAGGCTTATTGTTGGGCTTGTTATCTGCCACTTTACTCGCCTCCTCTGTTTGCGAGGATCGTCATCGGTGCTGCTATGACGTGAAGATACCTGCTCCACGGGAGTATGAATGCGAAGAGACAGAGCGCCAGTATCGTGTGGATCAGTGCAAAGTGTGGAGCATAAACAGGATTTGCGAAGACATCTCCCACCAGGAATGCGTTTCCGCGCATCCACTCCGCGTAGAATCCGGTTATTGTTATCAGGAACACGCCTCCAATCAGCACCACATCGTAAGCTGTTGTCGCGTCCCTGACCTCCTTGAGGAGGATCCTGCGAAGTATCGAGATCGTGGAGCCGAAGAGCAACAGATATCCAAAGATGTCAAAGGGCAGCTCCATAGCCTTCTTCACCATCTCAGCCTGATGGGCCATGCCAAGAATGTTAAAGTGCTCTATAATATCCATGAAAAGACCGAGACCCGAAAGCGCAGCAAGTGTCACAAATCCATAAAAGATGGCCATATGCATGACCCATCTGACCGGGCTTCTTCGCAGAGTTCTTCTGAGGAGAAGCACATCCAGTATAAGTGTTCTTATAAAGACCCATACTCCGTCCTTGAATGCCTCATGAATCCAGGTGGCAATGAACAGCCAGAAGCTGTGGGCGAGCGGCTCTTGGTATCCTGTGGAGCCAATGCCCCACTTTTTGAAGTTGAAGTACATGCCATAGAGCCAGACCGCCAGCACAACGACTGTCAAAGCTATCACGATGGAGAAGGTGAGGCCCAGTGTGTAAAACGCCATCTGATTTCCTCCTACGCCAAATCTGTTTTACGAGCAGCCGTTATCGGCGAAATAGTTACCTGTCACTAATACTTAAACATTCCTCCAAGCGGGGCTGTGATGATCATGAGGTGCAGTAAATAATTCCAGCGCGTAATTCCAGCGCGCTGCAATCGCCAGTTAAGAGCATCATGCATATGCACCGTGTGGCGATGGTGCTGCAGTTCTCTCTTTGAGATACAAGCGCTGCGGTCGTGGGCTCGAATAGTTGAACATGCAGTCAGGAATCAGCGTGAACTGGCATAATGCCAAACGACTTCCACATGGTCGCATGCTATTGATTTCAACAGCACGAGTGCACCGCCTGCAGCAGACCAAAACAAGTAAGATTAATATTACTAACATATAGATTATGATGTCACAAAATAAAGTATTTATATTATAACAACAATACACAATGCTAAAAGAAGATTGTGATGTGCATGAGACAGTTCTCCGTAAGGGTTCTCGATGAGAGGGACGCCGAGTTTGTGGAGACGCTGGTCTCCGTGGGCATACCCAGAAATGTGGCCGCCATGATAACGTATCTCTCCAACGTTGAGGAGGCCACGTCCAGGGAGATCGAGATTGGCTCAAACCTGAGACAGCCAGAGGTCTCAGTTGCGATGAGGGTGCTCAGAGCGAACAACTGGGTCGAGGAGAGAGAGCTCAAGAAGGACGGCAAGGGCAGGCCCATGAAGGTGTACAGGCTGACTGTGAGCCTTGATGAGATCATAAAGCACTTCGAGGAGGAGAAGAAGAGAGAGGCCGCAAAAATAATGGAAAGCATAAAGAGGCTGAGGGAGCTGAGCAAAAAGATCAGCCTGAAGGGATCTAGCCAGCAGATACAACCCGGATGATCTCGATCTCGCCTGGAAGCGCTGAGTCGTTGAACGGAACGGGTACCCCGTCCCTTGTGATCACCACTGTCTCCGGGTTTATGCCAAGGAGATCCAGAAGCCCGTAATATGTGGTCCCCTCAGGCAGGACGAGCTTCCTCTCAGCCTCAACATCAGCGAATATCCTCACGGATACAGATATCAAAACCTCTACTCCTCACCGCCTGCGCCCTTCAGCTCATCCAGGTGTGTCTTCAGCAGCTTCTCCTCAAGGCTCTCCATCTTCTTGCCACCCTTCCTCTCGGTCTCGCGCTTCTTGAACTTAGGCACAAGCACCACCAGAAATTAAGATGTCATCAACTGTATTAAGTTTTATCCCTATTCTCAGTGACGGATGGAGTAAGAGCTTCAGTAGTTAATTATAAAAATATAATTTTAATAATGTCTGTTTAATCCCATTCACATAAAATTCGACATGCGGCAGGGACTGGACTCTGGATGTCCAATAATGCCAGGCTCATGTACCCATGCTATGGAAGTCTGTGTTGACTTTGATCGCTCTTATGTGTTTGGCAGCTTGCGGGTCGTGCAATGTGGTTGCTGAACGCACTTATTCACTAACCTGGAATGCATGGCTGGCCCAGTGCTTCTACGGGCAGATTTATGGAGTATTCCTACTAACCCCTTTTTCTACGATCGGCCCCTGTCACTAAGTACAGGTGATGTTTTATATAAAAAGCAGTCTTTTGGTAATTCTCTATCGCTCTTATGTATTCAGCAACTTGGAGGTCATGCAGGCCGGTTGCTGAGTGCACTCATTCGCTCGCCAGGCCTTCGACTTCGTCGAAACTCTTCGACGCAGTCGAAGATAAGTCGAAACGAGCGCGTAGCAGGACTGGATGCCTCTTCGGGCAAGTTATCAGATGGATAAGAGCGTTCTCTATAATATGGAAGAGCGGACGTTGACCTAACGCGGGAAGCATGGCCCCTGTTCCATCACCATCTGCTGCATCGCTGAATCAGCTGAATGAGACCACTGCAGATGCAGCATGCTTCCGAGCACATCTGAGGGGAGAGGGTTTTTAAAATATGAGCTGCATCTTTTCACCATGGGAAGACGAGCAGAGCGTCCCATGCTGTGGATGCTTCTTCTGATAATCGCGGTTCAGCTCCTCTCGCTTGGCATGATGCCCGCGCTCTCGGCGAGCGAGGTTCGGGTCTTTGAGGATCCGTCCGCGACATCGAATGCCATACTCTACATCGGACTGGTGCTGGTATTCACAGGATTTCTGCTTCTGGCAACGAAGCTCGGATGGAGCTGGCTCATCTCCGGGACCATCCAGCTCTGCCTATTCCTAAGCGTCTTTTACGTTCTCGGCGTCTACCTGCCGTGGATGCTGGCATTATCGATCTCCCTCGTTCTCATGCTTGCGATGCTGTACTATCCAGAGTGGTACGTGGTGGACTCACTGGGGATTCTTGTGAGCGCAGGAGTCAGTGTTCTCTTCGGGATCAGCATGGAGGCTCTGCCTGTGATCGTTCTCCTCTCAATTCTTGCTGTCTATGATGCGATATCCGTCTACAAAACAAAACACATGGTCACGCTGGCTGAGAGCGTAATAAAGATCAGGGCACCTCTGCTCTTTGTCATCCCGAAGAGCAGAAGCTACAGCTTCCGGGTTCGGGGAGCTGATGGGAGAGACGCATACTTCCTTGGGCTGGGGGATGCGATAATGCCATCAGTGCTTGTTGTATCCGCGAACTGGTCTCTTCCAGTGAGTCATGAGGTCTTCGGCGTCGCCCTGCCGGCGATCGGCGCGATGCTCGGGACGTACATGGGTTTCATGGTTCTCGCAGTGACCTCAGGTGAGAGACCGCAGGCTGGACTGCCGTTCCTCAACGGCGGAGCTGTGATCGGATTTCTCACTGGATGTCTGCTCTCAGGAGTGTGGCCGTTCTGATTGATCTGCATCTGGTTCTCTGAGCTCAGACCTGGTCGTGGACGGTGCTTCAACACGCTCCCCCTGATCGAAGAATGCTCTCGCCAGTCAGCTCCGTGGAACGCCTTGGGTTCGGCGAGGCACAATCTGAAAGTCCACCCTGCTACTCCTCCCCAGAAGATATGGGGCAGATGGCGAGCGTGCCATGACCGGAAGACCGCCCTGAAGCGCCTCTGCAGGGTCCAGTGGTTCCACAATGGAGAGCTCGAGAGGCTCCCCCTCGATCTTCCGCACGACCTCTGATGCCAGGCGGAGCCTCTCCGAGTATGCCAGATCGACGATCTCCCTGTTATCTGTGCAGACCGCATCCCAGATGATTATCGATGGCCTGATCGATGACCGCCTTGAGCTCCTCCTCCGGTTGATCAGCCGTGTTATCTGGAAGAGACCATCCCCCGCACGCATCTCGCCCTCGAGCATCGCAGACCCGATCAGCTCTGCTCTGAGTCCACTGACGATATGGCTGATATCCCTTCGCCTGGTGGTGAAGAGCCAGGATCTCCCCTCAGATACATGAAGCTGGACTCTGATGCCCCTTCTCGCACAGCAGATGAGATCCGATCCGGTAAGGGAGAGCTGCCCGGGTGCGATCTCCACCCTGGGGATGTCCATCATGACGAAAGGAACACCGGGCGTGAGCCTTATATCGTCCAGAGCACCGGAGGATGCAGCTTCCGCCACCAGCCCCATCTCCGGGTGCCTCGAATATGCTGCCCATACCTTTTTGATATCCACTCCAAAGGCCCTTGATACCGCCGATGCAACCGTCCCCGGCCCTATGCCGGATCTGAGACCGGTTGCTGTTAGCGCTATGTACCTCCCCTCAAGCGGCGCTGATGATAGCAGCAGACCTGTCAGCATGGACCTGCGCCTCCTCTCAGAGCCACGCCCTTTCGACATCATGAGACTGCTAAGCACGCTCTGGACATGGCCGATGGTGAGAGGTGCCTCGTCTATGCCAGTCTGGCGTTTGTGGCGGATCGCGTGCTCTGCCATCTCCCCCAGGTCGCCGCCCTCGATCTGATCCGAGATTGAGAGCAGGGCGTCCATCACAATATCCTTCCCACTCAGCTCCCCAGGACTCCAGCTGGGCCTTATGCCACCTGTCAGGAGCCGCACCGCAGGGCAGATCTCCTCTGGAGACAGCGATCTGAGAAGAGATGCCATGGCGCTGATCCTGTCCCTGCTACTGGAGCTCAGCAGTTCCGCGATTCTCATGTATTCAGTCATAACCCTCCATTGCGCGGGGATGGCAGGAACTCCGACACCTGGCTGGCATTACTGTCTTTCTCAATAACCACCGCACTCATCTGAGCAACCTCACGATCACAAAGACCCCACATGCATTTATGGCCAGTATCAGGAGAGCTCCCAGAAGCCATCTCGGGATGACTCCTGAGCCGGGCTGGCGCAGATCCAGGGTTGTGTCGTTGTATATAACAGTGGATCTCAGATCTCCGGCGAGATACAGATCGTAAATCCCTCTCTCCAGCCCACGGAAGATGTAGCTTGAGGAGCCGCTGTCCGCTGCAACAACCGAGCCGTTTCTGCGAACCTCCACACCGCCCGGGCGTGGCAGCTCCACCCGAAGGCTGTACGTCTTTCTTATCGGCAGACTCCTTCCATCGCTGAGCGCCAGATCGTTCTCGATCCCGAGCAGCGCAAGCAGTGTGGGAGCGATATCCGCCTGCGACCATTTGCCGCCCAGGATCACATCATCAACGCCCGGTCCGACTGCCATCAGAGGTATCCTCAGGCTCTCCAGGCGGTTTGAGTAGTTCTCTCCGGCATGTCCTCCGCGGGATCTTGTGAATGACATGCCGTGATCCGCGGTAACGATGAGCAGCACATCCCTCTCCCTGCAGGCGCGAACGAGCTCTCCCAGTCCCACATCCAGCGCCCTCACAACCCTAATGTACTCATCAAAACCTCTGTAATGACCGGCGGAGTCGATGCCGCCGATGTTGACTGTGAGCAGAAATGGCCGGTCCAGCCTTCTCACCATGTCTGTGGCGGCGTCGAGACCCCAGCGGTTGTATCTGGCATAGCCTGAGCTGTAAAACTGGCAGGCATGCATCCACTCCTCCATGATCTCACGCACATCCTCCGGGAGACCGGCTCTGGATCCCATCGTCGGATCCCCGGAGAGGGAGTTGTTCTCAAAATAAAGAACCCCGTCCTGCTTCAGAAGCATGTTGATGAAATCACCGCGCTGCATTATGGCGATACACATGTACCCACTGCGTCGAGCTGCATCGAATATCGTGGCGTTATCCATTCCCACCATGATCTCATCCGCAGTTGAGCATCCTGTGACTATCGTGCTGTGCGCCGGAACAGTGGATGGGATTGATGCCCTGATATCGAGAACCCTGGCGCCATCGCTGATGTTGAACAGCACTGCATGATCCAGGACTCTTCCATCCACCGAGTACGGCATATGCTCAGGGTAGATGTAGCTCGACCCGAGTCCATCGACGATGAGAAGGACTGCTCCCCTGGGCAGCGATTCGCCGGCCGGAGATACGCCATCGCTGGCGCAGATCGCAGGAGATATGAGAAGAAAAATGATGAGCGGCAGCATCAGAAGTCTGTCATGATTCTGTACTGATCGATCTCGCTCTTCTTCAGCTGGCTCAGGAACTGCTCCGTCATGTCTCTGACATCCTTTGATCTCGTTATCGCCCTGCCGACCACGATAATATCTGCTCCAGCACGGAGTGCATCCCCGACATTGTCCACCCTGATCCCACCAGCAACCGCGACGAGCAGCCTCTTCCCGAGAGATTTGATCTCAGGGATGCTCTGCCACGCATGCTCGCTGTTCTCCATATCTATCGCCCTGTGGAGCTCAACAACATCAGGAAGCACCGAAAGGTTCCTGAGAACCTCAACCGGATCGCTCACATTCAGCATGTCCACTATCGAGTATATGCCGGTCTTTTTCGCCTCCCTGATCGCAAGCTCGATCGTCTTTCTGGGCGCCAGTCCTGAGATGACAACAGCATCCGCGGATGCGTCTGCAGCAAGCCTGACCTCGAGATTCCCCGTGTCCAGGGTCTTCAGATCTAGTATGACAAACGATCCTGGCCGTGCTCTCCGCACCTCCCTCACGACCTGAACACCATGCATCTTCACCAGCGGCGTGCCGATCTCTATCAGCAGATGATCGCTATCAGGAATCTCGGAAAGAACCCGCCTGACCTCAGCGAGATCGACGATATCAAATGCTATCTGCAGGTACGGTGGATCCCAGAGCCTCATCACCCTGTAGCCCATCACCGGATGCAGGGATCTGTCCTTCTCGTAGAGGACCTTATCTACATCCGGGAATCCCTCCATCGCCCTCTGGATGGCCAGCTTAGTCGCGCCGTAGTTGTACCTGTAGATCGCGTCGTAGTCCTTCGCATCCGGATGTATGAACACAGATACTACGATCACCAGCTCCTCAGCACGCTCCTTTGGGATCACACCCTCCTCCACGGCGTCTGCCACTGCCTTTGCCACAGCACTCTGGGCTGGACCGAATATGATCGCCGCCTGCTCCATGCTCTTCACAGTGACCTTCGGAACTATCAGCGTCGATGGCTTGGCCGGCAGGTTCGGCCTTATGACTGAGAGAAGTGGTGTGTGACCGGCAGAGAGCTGCGTGAGGCCATTTGCAAACGCAATGCCCACCGGACCGTTCTTATCCCCGATAAGCAGGTCGATGTGAGCTACCTCGGGCTCCTTCCCGATAAGAGCCTCTCCTACTAAAAACAATCCTACACCTCTCATCCCGAAGAAGGCTGCTGACGTATTAACCTTTCCGCCTGTCTGATGTCGAGCTGTGAGTGGTATTCCAGGCGGCTTAATCGCCCACTACGGGTCTTGCGATTCAAAGAACAGCCATTTGCAGCGCCCCTGGCATGCATCTCCATGATTATTCACATGATATCCCTGATGGGAGATCTCTCCGGCTAGGTCTTCGTTGATATCACAGATCTCACCTCATCCGCCAGAGCATCTCCTGGACAACGCAGGACATCGCTGCTCTCCTTCTCGCCTCGCTGATGAGCACCCTCGAGATGCGCTGCTTTGTGTAGCGATCCTCAACCCACTCCAGACCACTGTAGCCGACGTCCATGAGCATCAGTCCCTCTGGCGGGGCTGTTGGCGCGCCGTGTGGTGTCGATGGATCGAGGAGCTCCCGGATCCAGCCCACCGGCTTCTCGCCGATGCCTATCAGCTCGAGGGCTCCGACGATGCGCCGGACCATGTTCCAGAGAAACCCATCCGCTCTTATATCGAACATGACGATCCCACCGCGCTCGTTCACATCAATGGAGATGATCCTGCGGATCGTGTCCACCTTTGATGTGGAGAAATTCCTGAAGTCGTGGGTGCCTACAAGATGCTCTGAAGCTGCTCTCACTGAGCCCAGGTCGAGATCCGGAGAGAACAAAAAGTACCTGTACTCCCTCCACAGGGCGCTCCACCTGGCGCTGAACCCGACCGGCGCGACAGCCCTGGCCCATGCCCACACATCAGATGGGAGGAACCCGTTGATCACCCTGGGGAATGCGAGATGCCCTCTCTCATCATCAATCCAGAAGTCGATGACCTGGCCGAGCGCGCTTACGCCTCTGTCCGTTCTTCCCGCATAGCAGAAGTCCCCATTTGCGACCCCGATCCTCAGAAGAGCATCTCTTATGACAGATTCCACCGTGCGGAGCCCCGGCTGCCTCTGGAATCCGCAGTAGCGATCTCCGAGATATGCGACCTTCAGTGCAACCTTCATCGTATCATAAACGATCACGCAGAGGCCATTCGCGCCCCTGCGCCGCTCAGTGACTCATGCCTCTTCTGATGAGGGCCTTGCAGGTCCCACCACCATCAGATCTCCCGGGGATCCGTGATCTCTCCGGTTATGGCGCTTGCCCCTGCGACTGCGGGAGAGCAGAGATAAACCTCTCCCTTCGGGCTCCCCTGCCTTCCGACGAAATTCCTGTTCGATGTCGACAGCGAGACCTCTCCAGGCCCGATCAGCCCGAAGCTCCCGCCCATGCACGGGCCGCAGCAGGGTGACTCGACGATCGCGCCAGCCTCCACGAACTTCTCTATGAGTCCTGCCCTGAGAGCCCTCATGTACTCCTTCCTGCTCGCAGGGATGACGATCATTCTGACGCCCCGTGCGACCGGCTCATCGCCCATCACCTCTGCGGCGAGCTTGAGGTCCTCGAATCGACCATTCGTGCACGATCCGAGGAAGACCTGATCGATCTTCACGTGGGGGAGCCTGCTTACAGGTACAACATTATCGACGCGATGGGGCATGGCCACCTGTGGCTCGAGATCGTTCACGTTCCAGTGTCTTTCTGTGAAGATCGCGTCCTCATCGCCCCTGATCGGATCCCCAGTGACCCACTCCCTGAGGTACGTCATGGTCGTCCTGTCCGGCTCCACAAGCCCTGCCTTCGCCCCCATCTCTATCGACATGTTGGTCATGGTCATCCTCTCTGCGACGCTCATCCTTTCGACCGCGGATCCGGCGAATTCGCATGCGAGGTAGTTCGCACCATCCGCGCCGATATCCCCGATGATCCTTAGAATCACATCCTTTGATGTGACTCTCCTTGGCAGGCGCCCGTCTATCACAAGCCTGAGGGTCTGGGGGACCATAAACCAGAGCTTTCCTGTGGCGAAGACGCTGGCCATGTCTGTCGAGCCGATGCCGGTCGCGAATGCTCCCAGCGCACCGTATGTGCATGTGTGAGAGTCCGTGCCAACAATGAGCTGCCCTGGAAGCACATGGCCGTTCTCGGGCATGACCTGATGGCAGATTCCGCTGAATACATCGTAGTTTATGATGCCCTGCTCTCTTGCAAATGCTCTCAGCATCTGATGGTTCTCAGCCGCCTTTATGCTGTCTGCAGGCACCTGGTGATCGAAGAGTATCACAATCCTGGAGGGATCCCATACCCTGGCCCCCCTGCCTGCTATCTCGTAGAAGCCCCTGACAGCAAGGGGCCCGGTTATGTCATGTATCATCGCGCGATCTATCGAGGCCATGACGAACTCGCCCGCTCTGGCCTCCCTGTTCGCGGCCCTTGAGAATATCTTCTCCGAGAGGGTTTGACCAGCCATGCTCAGGCCCATCACGCCCATGATAGATAAATCTTGACCCTGATGCCACTTCGAACCCATGGCACCAGCATGGCCACAAACACGGCGATGGTTTGGTCTGTACCAGCAAGCGCCAGAAATAGCCTGATGTTTGAGGGCGTGGCTTATGCATCTGAGAAAGAGCTGATGAGGGTTGAGACGCTACTGGATTCAAAGGGTCCTGTAGCGCACCTCCCTGTGGTACTCGTCCAGCGCCTTTATCGTCAGCTCTCCCCTCAGAGCCTTCTCTATCGCCTCGGCTGCAGCCTTCGCCGCCTGCACCGTTGTTATGTACGGCACATGGTAGTCAACTGCGCTCCTGCGTATCTGGAAGCCATCCTTCACAGACTGCTTTGTCGTGGGCGTGTTTATTATCAGCTTCACCTCGCCCCTCCTGATGTAATCCAGAACGTTCGGGCTGCCGTTGTAGATCTTCCTGACGCGCTCCGCAGGAACACCCGATCTTCTCAGATACTCAGATGTGCCGCCTGTCGCTATTATCTTGAGACCGGCGTTTGCAAGCCTTCTGGCCACTTCTGCGATCTCAGCCTTGTCCTCGTCCCTCACAGAGATGAAGACGATTCCATCGAGCGGCAGGCTGTTCTCAGCGCTCATCTCCGCCTTGAAGAACGAGAGGCCCATGTTGTAGTCGATTCCCATGACCTCTCCTGTGGACCTCATCTCAGGGCCGAGGAGGACATCTGCGCCTGGAAGCTTGTCAAACGGCAGGAGCACCTCCTTTACAGCGACATACGGTATCTCAGGCTCGACGTTGAGGTTCATCTCCCTGAGAGTCATTCCTGCCATCACCTTTGCAGCGATCTTCGCCAGGGGCAGCCCCACAGCTTTTGACACGAATGGTATGGTCCTGGATGATCTCGGATTCGCCTCGAGGACGTAAATGGTGCCATCCTTGTAGGCCATCTGAATGTTGATTATTCCCCGGACATCCAGCGCCAGAGCTATGCGTCTCACATAATCCTTCACCGTCGCGATGACATCATCCGGAAGCGTCTGCGGCGGGATCATGCATGCGCTGTCGCCCGAGTGTATCCCCGCCTCCTCTATGTGCTCCATGATTGCTCCGATGAGAACATCGCGACCGTCGCACACAGCATCCACATCTATCTCGACAGCGTTCTGGAGGAAATCATCTATCAGCACAGGATGCTCATGCGATACGCGGACAGCCTCACGCATGTAGAGCTCCAGCCCGGACTCGTCGTAGACTATCTCCATCGCCCTGCCGCCGAGGACGTAGCTCGGCCTGACCAGGACGGGGTAGCCGATCCCCCTCGCGACCCTCTTGGCCTCCTCCGGCGAGTATGCTATGCCGGCCCTCGGCTGCGGTATCCCAAGCGTGTTCAGGAGCCTGTTGAAGCGCTCCCTGTCCTCCGCGATGTCTATGCTGTCAGGAGACGTGCCCAGGATCAAGGTCTTCAGGCCGCGCCGCTTCAGCTCTTTCTCCAGAGGAACCGCGAGATTCACAGCAGTCTGACCGCCGAACTGCACCATCACCCCCCAGTAGTTCTCCTTCTCGATCACATTCATCACGTCCTCGAGGGTGACGGGCTCGAAGAAGAGCTTGTCAGAGGTGTCATAATCTGTGGATACGGTCTCGGGGTTGTTGTTGATTATGTGAGCCTCGATTCCCATCTCCCTCAGGGCGGTGACCGCGTGGACTGTGCAGTAATCGAACTCTATGCCCTGTCCTATCCTTATCGGACCTGAGCCGAGTATCAGGACCTTTTTCTTATCTGATGGGGTCAGCTCGCACTCCTCATCGTATGTCGAATAGTAGTAGGGAGTCGATGCCGCGAACTCGGCTGCACACGTGTCCACCATCTTGTATGTGGGTATTATCCCCAGAGAGAGCCTGTAATCTGTGACCTCCTCTCTGCTCAATCCCACAAGCTCTGCGATCCTGCTGTCAAGGAAACCCATTTTCTTCGCGCGCCTGAGTCTGTCGGGGGTAAGGCCCTTCTTAAGCTCGTCCTCCATCCTGATTATGTTCTGAATCCTCTCGATGAAGTAGGGGTCGATCATGCTCAGCTGCGAGATCTCATCCACCGAGAAACCACGCCTGAGCGCCTGGTATATCGCAAAGAGCCTCTCATCAGTCGGCGTTCTCAGAAGCTCTC
Organism: Methanothrix sp.; assembly: GCA_029907715.1. NCBI lineage: Archaea > Methanobacteriati > Methanobacteriota > Methanomicrobia > Methanotrichales > Methanotrichaceae > Methanothrix > Methanothrix sp. The sequence goes on along the minus strand of JARYLI010000004.1, from coordinate 107,577 downwards.
TGACATCGTCATCGCTCCACGGGGTGTACTTGCCGTTGTATCCCAGATCTATATCGATGTCAAGAGACCTGATGGCCTTCATGAGCGCCTCCTCGTAGCTTCTGCCTATGGCCATCACCTCTCCCGTGGATTTCATCGATGTTGTGAGCGTCCTGTCAGCCTTGACGAACTTGTCAAACGGCCATCTCGGGATCTTTATGACAACATAATCGACGGTGGGCTCGAACGATGCTGGTGTCTCCTTGGTCACATCGTTTCTGATCTCATCGAGAGTTAGACCGATGGCTATCTTGGCGGTGACACGTGCTATCGGATATCCTGTGGCCTTCGAGGCCAGAGCTGAGGATCTCGATACGCGGGGATTGACCTCAATAACCCTGTACTCGCCGTTTCTGACCGCGAACTGTATGTTGCATCCACCTTCGATGCCAAGAGCTCTTATGATGTTTATCGCAGCAGATCTGAGCATCTGTATCTCATGATCTGAGAGCGTCTGTATGGGCGTGACAACTATCGACTCTCCTGTGTGGATCCCCATGGGATCCATGTTCTCCATGTTGCAGATGGTGATGCATGTGTTGTTCGAGTCCCTCATCACCTCGTACTCCACCTCTGTCCACCCTATGACGCTCTCCTCGAGGAGCACCTGATGTATGCGGGACCTCTTCAGGCCCATCTCGCATATCCGCATGAGATCCTCGCGCGTCCTGGCGATCCCTCCGCCACTTCCTCCCAGCGTATATGCGGGCCTCACTATCAGAGGAAGGCCGAGCTCCTTCATCGCCTCTTCCGCCTCCTCGAGGCTTGTGACGGCAACGCTCCTGGGCACAGGCTCTCCGATGCGCTCCATCGCCTTCTTGAAGAGATCCCTGTCCTCTGCCTCCTGGATCGATCTCACCTTCGTGCCGAGCACCTCGACACCGTATCTCTCCAGAACGCCCATCTCTGCGAGCTCGCTTGTTATGTTAAGACCGGTCTGGCCGCCTATTCCAGCTATTATACCATCAGGGCGCTCCTTCTCTATGATCTTTGCAACGATCTCCGGCACCAGCGGCTCGATGTAGACCTTATCCGCCATATCGGGGTCGGTCATTATCGTCGCCGGGTTTGAGTTGACGAGGACTACCTCCACGCCCTCCTCGCGGAGGGATTTGCATGCCTGCGATCCGGAGAAGTCGAACTCCGCTGCCTGTCCGATCTGAATCGGGCCGGATCCTATCAGGAGGACCTTCTTGATGTCTGGGCGCTTCGGCATCTCAATCGCCTCCGGATGCGATCTTTAAAACAGAGCTGAAGAACGGATCCTCTGTGCACATCGGTCCTGGATGCGCCTCGGGATGGTACTGAACCGCCAGGATCTTCAGGTACCTGCTCCTGATCCCCTCGACGGTCCCATCGTTCGCATTCAGCTGTGTTATCTCAAGATCTGTACCTTCAACCGATTCGGGAACAACTGCGAAGTTGTGGTTCTGTGATGTTATGTAGACAATCCTGCTCTCGAGGTCCTTCACCGGCTGGTTGCCTCCGTGATGGCCGAACTTCAGCTTGAACGTCCTCGCGCCCAGCGCCAGCGAGATGACCTGATGGCCGAGGCATATGCCGAATATCGGCATCGATCCTGCGAAATGCCTGACAGCCTCTATGGCGCTCACCGCCCTCTCAGGGTCTCCGGGTCCGTTCGATATGAAAAGACCATCAGGCTCGATCGCCTCTATATCCGAGATGCTCGAATGTGCAGGAAGAACGTGCAGATCGAACCCGCGGCACTCCAGGCTCTTCAGTATGTGCCGCTTTATCCCTAGGTCTATTACTGCCAGCCTCGGGCCCGGTCCCCTTATCCTGTACGGGCTTCTGCAGGTGACCTCGCTCAGCAGATCCAGGGACGATATCGAGGGCTGATCCCTGGCGACCTGCACGATGTCGATCCCCCTCACCTCAGACTCACCAACAGCTAGAGCCGCCTTCATGGCACCCAGCCTTCTTATCCTGACTGTGAGCATCCTGGTATCCACGCCATGTATCCCCGGCCTGCCCTCATCGACAAGAAACTCCGCGAGCGTTCTCGTAGACCTGTGATGCTTCGGGCTCGGCCAGATGTGCCTGCAGACCATCCCCCTGGGCCACATGCGATCCGACTGGAACTCATCACCGCTCACGCCGTAGTTGCCCTGTAGCGGGTATGTGAAGAGCAGGATCTGCCCGTTGTATGATGGATCTGTCAGCGCCTCCTCATATCCAGACATCACTGTGGTGAAAACGATCTCTCCGGTTACGATCCCTGGGGCACCAAAACCGTAGCCCTCTACCAGAGTGCCATCCTCTAACCCTAAGACCCCAATCATAGTATCGCCACCACAAGCAATGAGGTGATCTAAATATGTTTCGATGATCCGGGGAGAAGGTACTCCTGCGAAGCATTCAAGCAGTGCGACCCCTAAGCCGCTCCCTGGCTGCCTTCTGCACGCTTGGATCCGGATCCCTGCTGAGCCTCTCCACGATGGACGCTGGCGTGGATATGTTCTTCGCAACCGCTTCCCTAACCAGAAAAGACCAGTGTCCTGACAGCGCCTCCAGCGTCCCCACAGGGGTGGAGGGGTTCTCAGCCACAGCGCGCCTGACCTCGATCATTCTGTCCCTGGAGAGAGCGATCAGCGAATCAGGAGGTGATTTTAAATTTGCCGCGACCGCAACCCTCACATCCGTAATCCTGTCGTCCGCCAGACGGCCGAGAACCTCCGGCGGAGTCAGTGGATTCCGGGCGACTCTGTATCTCACAATCCAGCTCTGATCCCGGGAGAGTTTCTCTATGATCTCTACCGGCACCCTCGGATTCGATGCGACTGCGGCTCTCACATCATCGCTCTGGCTGGCTGAGAGCCTGGCGATATCATTATCCGGAGTCCTTGGGTTCTTTGCCACAGACTCCATGACTATGTAGCGCAGCCGCTCATTTGTGGAATCGAATTCGACCATCTCATCCTCTGAGAGCTCCGACAGCAGGCTCTCCGGTGTTGCCGTATTAAGAGCAACAGCAGACCTCACATAGCCATCCGGATCCTTGGCGAGCATCTCCAGGACATCCAGGGGTGTGTTGGGGTTACCGGCGACAGCCTCTCTGACCCACTGAACCCTGTCCCTGGAGAGGGCCTTCAGGACCGGTACGGGCGTCGACGGGTTCCATCCGACAGCGCGCCTGACACGCCATGAGATCGATCTCGATAGCTCCTCTAGCACCTCTGGCTCTGTATCATGTGACGATGCCCTGCGCTCCAGCTCTAACTCTTCCATGATCGTGGGTATACGTGCAGAGTTTTTATACTCACCACAGCAACGATTCTGGACCGTGTACTTCCATCACCAGAATACACAGAATGCAGCTCCACATGCTTCATGGGCTTTGATTCTGATTCGTCCAGCTCCGGTATTCCGGGATCGATCCGATTTTGACAGCGCATCAACTACATCCTGAAGAGCGTGTATGTGTACAGCTCCTCAAGTGTCCTCTCCGGGTTCCGCTCATCATGCCTGCCCAGCCTGGCTCTGATCACAGGCAGGCTGAAGCACTGGTTCAAACAGCTGATGAGCTCAGGCTCGCCGCTCACGGTCACGCATCTCACAAGCGGAGCATATCGCTCAGCTGCTTTCTCCACCCTCTCCCTGAGATGCTCGCCGTGCCTCCTTATGTCCTCCTCCCTCAGCCGCTCGAACCTGCGCTGCGACCATCCCCCTTTCGAGTGCTTCTCCTTTACAGGCGTCTTCACAATCTCAAAGGTCTCGATGTGGTCTGCTCCCAGTGAGACCATGATCATGCTCTCGCCGGCATGTGCCGATACGAGAAGCACAGGAGTCTCCATGATCTCCTGGATGGGAGCAAGATCGAACCTGCGGCCCCTGGTCATGCTCTCAGAACCGAACGGCAGAGGTGGCACGATCACGAGCGTGAAGACATCCTGTAGGCTGAGAAGAGAGATGCCCCTTTCAGATGCCAGTGCCTTCAGGGATCTCGGGAGGATTGCTTCAGGCATGCTCTCCAGGTTCCCTCCTGGTTTGCGATACTCGCTGAGGATAACCTCTTCAGCTGATTCTATGTCATCGAGCCGCCTGAGCAGCCGCTTCATCGCCCTTGGAGAGAGCCTCTCAACGCCAGGAGCCTCAGAATGCTCCTCAGAAGGGTGAGCCTTAGAAGGGCGCTCTGAGGCTTCTCTGAGCCTGAGCTCCGCCTCCTTCAGGGCGCGCCTGGCCTCCTGATATGCGCTTGTGATCCTCTTAAGGCGCTCCTCACGCTTCTGAAGCGCGTGCTCAAGCTCCTCTCTCTCCCGGGTGAGGTCCTGGAGCATACGTTCAAGCTCTGCAATCCGCTCCTGATATCGCTTTTTCCCGAAGAGATCCACAGAATCACAACCTCCAGGGACTGCTGTTTCTCAGAGTTCTGATGAATGACCTGAGATTGAGGGCCGCGAGAGATATATGCTCTTTAATCAGAGCAGTCCGAGGTTCTCGAGCTGCTGCCTCACGATCCTCACACCCTCCTCGCACTCCTCAGGAGATTTTCCGCCTGTCACTACCAGCTTCCCAGAGCTGAATATCAGCACCACCACCTTGGGCTGCCTGATCCTGTAAACAAGCCCCGGAAACTGCTCAGGCTCGTACTCTATGTTCTCAAGACCGAGGCCAAGGGCGATGGCGTTGAGGTTGAGATCTGTCTTTAGATCTGCGGAGGCCACAATATTCTGAACGTGGATCTCCGGCTCGAGGTTGATGTTATCAAACCCTATTGACTTCAGCGTCCGGGCCATGTTTGTGATGACGGTCCTCACATCCTCCACGTTCTTGGCGCCGGTGCAGACAACCTTGCCGGATGTGAAAATCAGAAAAGCTGCCTTTGGAGACCTGACCCTGTAAACAAGCCCGGGAAACTTCTCCTTGTTGTACTCAGCGCCTTCAAGCTCGGACTCGATCTTGACGAGATCGAACTCATCAGCAAGCTTTGTGGATGCCACCACGTTCTCGATATTTATTGTGGACTCCATATCGCGCATCTCCTGGAGAGGTTTTTAAACGTAGGGGTATATAAAGGTAGTATATAAAGGATATAAAGGCGGGCGCTGCCCCTGCATTGCGGGAGTGTGCTACTGCACCAGCAGGATGCGGCATCCTGCGAAAGAAAAGTTGTGAGCCCGGATCGCCGAATGGTTTCTCAGGGATCCGGTTATTATAGTATTCCACATAAGTTGATATAATATTATGTTAAAAAAAAAAATAATCTATGAAGTGCGAGATATCCGCTAGATTTTAAATGGATTTACATGAAGTGATGCAAAGGACCAGACTATAATGACTCCCGGTCCACATGCCGATCTCAAAATGCATGCACAACCGGAAGAAGCAGCATGTCACAAAACGGACTCGCTGGGAATCGAACCCAGGTCAGCGGGTCTCCTCGATGAGATCTCCGAAGCCCGCTAGGATATCCTCTACCCCACGAGCCCGCGTGATCACCTCGTGCTCCCTCTGTTATTAACCTTTCCAGGCACTGTACGGAGATTGTCTTGGATTCCGGAGACAGCGCGGGATACGCATATTAATGATGTCGTGGCAGAACTGATACGGAATGCGTTTGAAGAGATCGAATGAGATCCCGGAGCTTCTGGCCCCTGCAGGCTCCTGGGATGCGCTGGTCGCGGCAGTTTCAGCTGGAGCTGATGCTGTCTACCTTGGAGGAAAACGATTCAGCGCACGGATGTTCGCTGAGAACTTTCCCAGCCTGGAGGAGGCGGTGGATTACGCTCACTCGAGAGGTGTGAGGGTGTATGTGACTGTGAACACACTCGTTCATGATGGGGAGATTGATGAGCTGGGGGATCTCCTCACAGAGCTCTGCGAGATCGGCGCAGACGCAATACTCGTGCAGGATCCAGGAGTCGTCAGGCTCGCCAGGGAGATCGTCCCGGAGCTGGAGCTTCATGCCTCAACCCAGATGACGATCCACAGCACAGAGGGAGTCGTCTGGGCCGCGAGGAATGGGCTGAAACGTGTGGTGCTTGCCAGAGAACTGTCTGTTGACGAGATAAAAAATATTAAAATAGTTTCCGATGATCTGGGCGTCGGGCTTGAGGTCTTTGTCCATGGCGCGCTCTGCTACTCCTACTCAGGACAGTGTCTCCTCTCGTCATCGATGGGCGGGAGGAGCGGAAACCGCGGGATGTGCGCCCAGCCGTGCAGGAAGCCCTACACCCTGCTCCGAGGCGCTGCGGACGAATACGGGAGGCTGAGAGATCTGAGAAAGACAGGAATGGAAGGATATCTCCTGTCCACCCGTGATCTCTGCACGTATCCCTCCCTCGATAAGATCGTCGCAACCGGCGTCGACGCGCTCAAGATCGAGGGTCGGATGAAGTCTGCAGAGTACGTTGCCGTTGTGACTGGGGTTTACAGAGATGCTCTTGATGCCATAGCTCGAGGCGAATGGGCCCCGGATGAGAGGGAGATCCAGAGGCTCGCGCTCGCGTTCAACAGGGGGTTTACAGAGGGATACATCCTGGGCGCATCGGATGTGATGGGCAGGGAGATGCCGGACAACAGGGGCGTCATTGCGGGCAGGATCCTGCGCTGCTCGGGCAATGTGGCAGTCGTATCTCACACAGGCGGGATCCTGCCAGAGCCTGGAGATGGTGTCGTGCTCCGCTCAGGAGGGGAGGAGATCGGATTCGTTGTGAGAGAGAGAATCCATTTGAGGGGCGGCGTGTTCAGGCTCAGGGTGCCTGAGGGGGCCCGGGCAGGAATGGATGTTTACATAACGCGATCCGCCAGGCTGAGGGATGATGCTGATAGGATAATCAGAAAGGGCAGAGATCCGATCCCGCTCGATCTGCGGATATCCTTTGACAATGGTGTGCCGGTTGCGGATGTGTATCTTGATGGACCATCTGGACGGATAAAGGTCTCTGTGAGAGGGAGCACTGCCATGGAGTCGGCGAGAACGCTTCCCCTGAGCGTTTCACAGATAGAGTCTCACCTCCGGAGAACCGGGGGCACTCAGTTCGTCTTCAGGGAGATGGTAATCGATTATCCAGGGGGCCTTTACACCACGCCGGCGAACCTCAATCAGCTCAGAAGAGATATTCTCAGGGCTGCTGAGGCCGCTCTTGTGGATGCGCACAAAAGAGAGTGCATCGGAGGAGGAAAACCAGCCCTTGAGAGGGCTGAGAGGAGAGCTGAAAGGCTGAGGATATCGGTTTACGCCGACACCCTGGAGGTTATCGAAGGAGCGCTGACAGGCGGCGCAGATAGGGTGTACTTCGAGCCGCTGATCGCAGATGATCTGGCCGCTCTCCTGGAGAAGGCTTCCGATCTCTGTGAGGGACGCGCAGAGCTGGTCTGGAAGTGGCCCCGGATCACCAGGGATCGTTTTCTGTGCATGGCCGGGAACATTTTGCGCGATGTTTCAGTCGATGGGATCATGGTGGAGAACCTGGGCGCCCTTGTGGCCGCAGAGCGATGCGGATGCGAGATCTTCGGAGGCCAGGGGCTGAACATCTGGAACTCGCTGAGCGTGTGCATGCTCTCCAGAGCGAGAGCCCTGACGCTCTCACCTGAGCTCTCCGCGAGCCAGATCTCCTCCATCGCTGCTCTCCGCAACAGACCTGATCTTGAGGTGATCGCCCAGGGAAACATCGTGATCGCAGTGACCGAGGACAGGCTCATCTCCGAGGGCGATGTCTGCGCGATCGGGGACCGCAAGCGCGTCTTTCCCGTAAGGAGAGATTCCACAGGTGTGACGAACATACTGAACAGCGTGGAGACCTGCCTGCTTGATCACATTCCACAGATCTCCTCGATGGGTGTGGATTCTGTGGCAATAGATGCCAGATGGAGGACCGGAAGGTATGCCAGAGAGATGACCGAGATCTACGCGAGGGCTGTCAGAGAGCATTCAGAGATACAGGAGCTCAAAAGCATGGTCCGGCGAATGGCCATGGGAGGGATCACCTCAGGCCATTTCCTCAGGGGCGTGGCAGAGGCAGGCGAATGACGGGAGAGCTTAGAGTTCAACGATCACAGCAGTGAGATTTCTGCCGTCGCTCTTATGTGATTGGCAACTTGTGGGTCATACAATGTGGTTGCTGAACGCACTTATTCATTCACCAGGAATGCATAGCAGAACCAGTACTTCTATGGGCAAGTCATAATATGGATAAGAGCGTCTGCCGTTAATGCGTCCGGATGTTGCGCATAAAGCACGCCATGCGATCGTCGTTCGTGCCTTCGAGGCCTGATACCCTTTACAGCTGTGATGGCGTTGGTCAGGTTGGTGCCCCGTCCAACCAGCGATGTGTGATTGAGAATGGTGTTCCAGGAAACGCATCTTCAGCGACAGGTTCTATATACATGCAGATATTGCTTGACCACCATGAACGAGAAGCTTGAGGAGATCGGATCGCGGATACGTGAGCTTCGAGAGCTCTCAAAGATATCACCAGAGGAGATGGCCGGCTATCTCAAAGTGCCGCTTGAGACCTACTGCGGGTACGAGTCAGGCCATCTGGACATACCGGCGAGTCTGCTTTTCAAGATCGCGCAGCGCCTCGATGTCGATATGAGCCTTCTGCTCACAGGCCAGGAGCCAAAGATGAGCATATTCACTGTGACCAGAAAGGGGGAGGGCGTTGAGGTCGAGAGAAGGAAGCAGTACAGGTACCAGAGCCTCGCAGGGAGGTTCGCTCATAAGAAGGCGGAGCCGTTCATAGTCACCGTCGAGCCGAGGTCGGAAAAGCCAGCTGTCTACAGCCATCCCGGCCAGGAGTTCGACTACATCCTCGAGGGGACCATAAAGATATACATTCACAACAACGAGATCGTCCTCAACGAGGGAGATTCGATATTCTTCGATTCGTCATATGATCATGCCATGGAGGCTCTCAACAACAGACCTGCCAGGATGCTTGTCATTGTCATGTGATGGAGGGGCTTTATTTGGCATCGCTTCTGCACAAGTTTGTGTCAAGGGTCGAGTTCGACTCATACGAGGATTTCAGGAACAACTTCAGAATAATAGTTCCGGAGAACTTCAACTTCGCCTACGATGTCGTCGATGTTTACGCTCATGAACAGCCTGATAAGATCGCTCTGGTCTGGTGCAACGATCACGGTGAGGAGAGGATATTCACATTCAGGGACATGAAGCACTGGAGCGACAGAGCGGCCAGTCTCTTCAGGAGCTACGGAATCAGAAAAGGCGATACTGTGATGCTCACGCTGAAGAGCCGCTACGACTTCTGGATCTGCATGATAGGGCTCAACAAGATAGGGGCTGTGGCCATCCCTTCGACCCACATGCTCAAGGCGAAGGACATTGTCTACAGAATAAAAAAGGCTAACCTGAAGATGGTTGTGTGCATCATCGAGGATGGCGTGCCTGAGGAGGTCGATCTCGCTCACAAAGAGCTCGGCGATATCCATCTCATAAAAGCATTTGTGGGCAGAGAGGATCAGGAGAGGGAGGGATGGATAAACTTCAGGCGCGCGCTTGCTGATGCATCTCCTGATTTCACAAGACCTGCTGGGGAGGAGGCCACCAGGAACGAGGATGTGCTTATAGCTTACTTCACCTCCGGAACCACAGGCTATCCAAAGATGGTGAAGCATGATCAGACATACCCGCTGGGACACATACTCACAGCGAAGTACTGGCAGAACGTCATGGATGATGGACTGCACTACACGGTCGCGGATACAGGCTGGGCGAAGTGCGCCTGGGGCAAGATATACGGCCAGTGGATAGCCGGCTCAGCGGTTTTCGTCTACGACTACGACAGGTTTGATGCGGGAAGGATGATGGAGAAGCTATCAAAATATAAGGTCACAACATTCTGCGCCCCTCCGACGATCTACAGGTTCATGATCAAGGGGGATATGTCGAAGTACGATTTCTCCACATTAAAATACGCGGTCACCGCAGGCGAGCCCCTGAATCCATCGGTGTATGAGAAGTTTCTGGAGGTCACAGGCCTCAGGCTGATGGAGGGCTATGGCCAGACTGAAACTGTGGTGACGATAGCGAACTTCCCGTGGATGGAGCCGAAGCCGGGATCCATGGGCAAGCCCGCACCTGGCTTCGATATCGTTCTCCTGAAGGACAGCAGGCAATGCGAGGTGGGAGAGGAGGGCGAGATAGTCATCCGTACAGACAAAGGAAAGCCGGTCGGGCTCTTCATCGACTATCACCTCGATCCAGACAGGGTGAGAAACACCTGGCACGATGGATACTATCACACGGGAGATACCGCGTGGGTCGATGAGGACGGATACATCTGGTTCGTTGGAAGGACAGATGACATGATAAAGACCTCCGGCTACAGGGTCGGGCCGTTTGAGGTCGAGAGCGCCCTGATGACACATCCCGCGGTCCTGGAGTGCGCCATAACAGGCGTTCCAGATCCCATAAGAGGGCAGGTGATCAAGGCGACTGTGGTTCTCACTAAGGGCTACACTCCCTCAGAGGAGCTGAAGAGAGAGCTGCAGGAGCATGTCAAGAGGATAACAGCCCCATACAAGTACCCCAGGATCGTGGAGTTCGTGGAGGAGCTCCCGAAGACGATAAGCGGGAAGATAAGAAGAGTGGAGATCAGGGAGAAGGACAAGCCGTATCCAATTATAAATATAACGGAATGCAAGGGCTGTGAGCGGTGCGTTCTAGCATGCCCTGTGAACGTGCTCAGGATGAGTGAGGAGCTGAACAGCAGGGGCTACAGATACTCGACGTACCTGGGCGACGGATGCATAGGATGCGGCGCATGCTACTACACATGCCCCGAGCCAAACGCGCTTGCTGTTCACATACCATCGAAGGGCGAGTGAGATCATGCCATCAAAGCTGGTAGCGGGCAATACAGCTGTTGTGATCGGGGCGATGTATGCGGGCTGCGACTGCTTCTTCGGCTACCCCATAACCCCTGCAAGCGAGATCCTCCAGGAGGCAGCCAGGTACTTCCCGATGGTTGGGAGGAAGTTCGTCCAGGCTGAGTCTGAGGAGGCCGCGATAAACATGGTTTATGGGGCGGCTGCTGCCGGACACAGGGTGCTTGCCGCCTCCTCAGGACCCGGCATGAGCCTCAAGCAGGAGGGCGTGAGCTACCTGGCAGGGGCCGAGCTCCCGTGCGTCATAGTAGATATCAACAGAGCAGGACCTGGCCTGGGCAACATAGGGCCAGAGCAGTCGGATTACAACCAGACCACAAAAGGCGGGGGACACGGCTGCTACAGGAACATCGTGCTTGCTCCAAACTCCGTACAGGAGATGTGCGATCACACCATAAAAGCCTTCGAGCTTGCGTTCAAATACAGGAACCCGGCCGTAGTGCTTGCAGATGGTGTTCTGGGACACATGGTCGAGCCGCTCAGGTTCCCTGAGAGCGCGATCACGCCGGTGATAGACACATCATGGGCGGTCTGTGGGACACGTGAGACGAGAGGGAATGTTATAACATCGATCTTTCTCAACTTCGATGAACTTGAGAGACACAACCTCAGGCTTCAGGAGAAGTACAGGCGCATAAGGGAGAAAGAGGTATCCTATGAGACCTACAGGATGGACGATGCAAATGTGGTTCTTGTGTCGTATGGCATAAGCAGCAGGATCGCCAGGTCTGCGGTCGATGCCGCCAGGCGGGATGGCGTGAGGGCAGGTCTGTTCAGGCCCATAACGCTCTTCCCGTTCCCGGACAGGGCGTTAAAGGAGATCGCTGACCGGGGCTGCAGGTTCATATCTGTGGAGATGAGCGACGGCCAGATGAGGGATGACATAATTCTCGCAACAGGCGCAGATGTTGAGCTTGTCTCGAGGTACGGAGGCAATCTCATCACACGCGAGGAGATCATGAGAAAGATCAGAGAGGTGAGCAGATGAGAAAAGATCTCGGCGGGCATCCGGGCCTTTACAGCGAGTACCCCAGGAAGGGGGGAAGCGCACCAGGAGCGACGCACTACTGTCCCGGCTGTGGCCATGGTATCCTGCACAAGCTTATAGGCGAGGCGATGGCTGATCTCGGCATACAGGACAGATGCGTCCTTCTGAGTCCTGTCGGGTGTGCTGTCTTCGCCTACTACTACCTTGACTGTGGCCATGTCCAGGCAGCCCATGGCAGAGCTCCTGCAATAGGCACAGGGATTTCAAGGGCTGAGGACGATGCGATAGTGATCTCATATCAGGGGGATGGTGATCTCGCGTCAATAGGGCTCAACGAGACGATACAGGCCGCTAACCGCGGGGAGAAGATGGCCGTCTTCTTCGTCAACAACACGGTCTACGGGATGACGGGCGGCCAGATGGCTCCGACCACACTGGTTGGAGAGGTCACATCCACAACGCCAACTGGAAGAGATCCAAGAGAGGCGGGCTACCCACTGCACATCTGCGAGATCCTGGACACGCTCAGGGCGCCTGTTTACATAGAGCGCGTCTCTCTCTCTGATATAGAGCACATCAGGAAGGCCAGAAGGGCGGTGAGGAAGGCGCTTGAGATACAGAGGGACAAGAAGGGATACGCTTTTGTGGAGTTCCTCTCGCCATGCCCGACGATACTGAGGATGGATGCCAAGGGAGTTGAGCGCTTCATAAATGAGGAGATGGAGAGGGAGTTCCCTCTGAAGCGGTTCAGGGACAGATCCGCAGAGGCTGAGCCGATTGTGAGGAGCAGGAGCGATTTCTCAAAGGAGGCGCTTGACCGCATATTTGGTGTGTCAGGAGAGGGGGCGATAGAGCCGGTGCCTGATCCAGAGTTCGGCACGCGAAGCGTCAGGATCTCCGGTTTCGGAGGGCAGGGTGTTCTCAGCATGGGGCTCGCGCTCGCCCAGGCCGCGTATCTTTCGCGCAGGTTCGTCTCATGGTACCCGGACTACGGGCCGGAGCAGAGGGGAGGCACATCAAACTGCACTGTGGTGATATCAGGAGAGCCGATATCATCGCCTGTCGTGGATGAGATCGATATCCTGGTGGCATTCAACCGGCCGTCGCTGGAGAAGTTCTCGTCCAGTGTCAGAGAGCTCGTGCTCTATGATATGCTCGCGGGCGAGTTTAAGGGAAGCATGAATTCCATACCTGTGCCTGCGACGGAGATCGCCACGCAGAAGGGAGCACAGCAGGCTGCGAACACCGCGATGCTCGGCGCTCTCATGGCCTCCGGCAGTCTTGGGCTCCCTGAGGACTCGTTTGTGGGCGCGATAAAGGACGCCTTCTCTAAGAAGCCGAAGCTGGTGCCTCTGAACCTGGAGATATTCGGGGCAGGGGCGGACTGGGTGCGGAAGATGGTCCGATGATTGAATCTGTGAGCCTGCATCTCGTAAGGGGTCTTCCTGTTATCAAGGAGGGTGACTGTCTCGCGGACCTGATCCAGTCGAGGTTCGAGCTACTAGATGGCGATCTGGTCTGCATTGCAAGCACTGTGGTCTCAAAATCCGAGGGAAGGGTCAGGGATCTGAGCTCTTACACGCCAGGAGAGAGGGCGTTTAAGATTGCAGGAAATCTCGGAAAGGACCCCAGGTTTGTTCAGGCGGTTCTCGAGGAGTCCGCTCAGATCCTCCTCGAGCGCCCGTTTCTCCTGGTCGTCACCAGGTTCGGTCACGTCTGCGTCAACGCTGGCATAGACCAGTCGAACGTGCCGGCAGGGAGGATACTGCTCCTTCCGGAGAACCCATCGCTGAGCGCTGAGCGGATACGCAGAGAGCTGAGCAGGGATTGTCCGGTCATAATAACAGATACCTGCGGCAGACCGTTCAGGTTCGGGGTCGCTGGCGTGGCGATCGGCTGGTCCGGCCTCTCCCCCATCAGGGACTGGAGAGGTGCCTCTGATATCCACGGCAGGAAGCTAGAGATAACCCTGGAGGCAGTGGCTGATGAGATAGCAGGGATGGCGAACCTGCTGATGGGAGAGGCAGGGGATTCAACGCCCGTGGTCGTCGTTCGAGGGCTGCCGCGCTTCGATGGCGATGGCAGCGTCTTCATGCCGGAGGAGCAGGATGTGATAAGAGCTGTACTTTCAGGGCGTGGATCCCGAAGAGCCTGACTGAAGCACTCATGGCGCAGGCTCCTGTACTGGAGCGATTGACGCTGAGAGTTCCGCTTCCCCATGTAGCAACGCAAATCATTTATCTCCATCAGCCAAGATCAGCGTGTGCCCAGACCCATACACTGCGTTGTTCCATTCAAATCGAGCGGCTGCAAGAGACGCCTCTCTTCCCTGCTCTCCAGCGAGCAGAGATGGCTTCTTGCAGTGGCGATGCTCAGGGATGTGCTCAGGGCGCTGAGGTCGATCGAGATGGTGACTGTCCTTGCGCGCCCCGGGATGAGTGAGGATCTCATTGGAGATCTCAACGCATCCCTCAGGTTCTCAGAGCTGGAGCTCGGTGATGCTCTGAACGAGCTCATCGCTGAGAACGCGGCAGCGGGATGGCCTGCGGATCTCCTCATAGTCATGGCAGATCTCCCCCTGATCTGTGAGGAGGATGTCCTCGGAATCATCAGAGTTCCTGGCGACGTCGTCCTGGCTCCGGGCCGCGGCGGCGGGACCAACATGATCCTGATAAGGGATGGAAGGTTCAGGACAAGATACATTGGTCTAAGCTTTGCGAAGCACCAGAGAGAGGCCGAGGAGCTGGGAATCGAGACCGGATACTACTACTCGTACAGGGCGGGGTGCGACATAGACGAGCCAGGGGATCTGATAGAGATAATGCTGCACAGCAACGGCGAGGCGAGGGCTCTGCTGGAGAGGTTCGGGCTCAGCATAGTCGAGAGCGAGGGTCGAGCCAGGCTGAAACGGATCCAGGCGGATGGGTAGAGGCCGTGGAGGTCTGGAGGTGCCCCCGATCTCAGCCAGCGGGAGTCAATGCATCAGGGAGCAGTCGGGAACGGGGACGCGCCGACATTCACCTCAGAAATGAATTCGGTTCATCCATCGATATGCCCACTGACGCATTCTGAGACCTCTCTTTGAGCGCATCAGCGATGCCTTTTATGATATCCCTCGTGTCATCCATTCTCGCAACGATTGAGATCTCATCCTCAGCAAGATGCTTGAACTGCAGCCCCAGCATCTGAGCAGATTCTTTGATCGCGATTGCGAGATCCGCCTTTCCCTGGAGCACTGCCAGAGCCGCGCCTGTGTGTGTCCTGACCTCCAGAGACCTCCTCACTCCAGGCAGCATCGAATCCACGATGGATCGTACACAGGACTCCATGCTCCATGCTGCGAATGTTGCACCATCTGGATTCAGAAGAAGATCAGGATTCCTGGAGAGGAGACCGAGCTCTCTTCTGTAGGACGCAACGACCCTGAGATCATCCGGTATTTCTCCTGTGGCTGTGACAGACGCGATGTCCGCCAGCCCGTCCTGGAGATCTGATAATGCTCTCAGGGATCCCCTTACCATGTACCTGAACCGCAGATTCATCCGATCCAGAGCAGATTCCAGCAGAGGGCAGCTCTCCCCGCTGATGATGAGATCGATATCATCCCGTGAAAGCGGATAAACATCAACCACCTCCCCTGCCTGCAGGTACTCCCGCTCCGCGGGGATGTCGACGATGCCATCAGATGCTGCCAGGGTCGTGACAGCGCCGCTCCCCCTGTCGAACGGATAAGCCCTGCCCCTGTGAAGTATAACAGGAAGCATCTGCCTCCTGGATTCGGATCTGAACGGCCTGGCAAGTGTTGCTTTCACGGAGACAGATCCTGATCTCAGGCCGAGCGAGCGCTGTATCATCGGTGCCACAAGCTGCCAGAAGACGGTCAGCGCGCTCGTCGGATACCCCGGCAGACCGATCACAGGCTTTCCTCCCACCATGCCGAAGAGCGTTGGCTTCCCCGGCTTGAGGTTCAACCCGTGGAAGATCAGCTCCCCCAGATCGCTCACAACCCTGTAGAGCATATCACCCCGGCCTGCAGATGTCGATCCACTCAGAATCACCATATCGCAATCGATCAGAGCGGTGGCGATCGTTTCTGCAAGCGCATCGTAGCTGTCCGGAACGACGCCATATACCACAGGCTCTGCGCCGAGCTGTGAGAGAGCGGCTGAGATCGTGTATGTGTTCACATCATAGATCCTGCACGGCACGAGATTTTCATCAGGCGATAGGATCTCATTTCCCGTCGATGCCACCCCTACCTTGAGAGACCTGATGTTCACTCTGCTCATGCCCAGGGCTGCGAGCATGCCTATCTCCCTCGGGCCGAGCTGCGTGCCCGCGCTCAGCACCCTTTCTCCCAAAGAGACATCAGCGCCCCTTCTCTGGACGTTCTCATAGGGGTGCACAGGTCTTCTTATCATAACATAACCATCAACCGCATCAGCATGCTCGACCATCACGACAGCATCAGCACCCTCAGGCATGGCAGAGCCCGTCGATACCTCCACAGCCTCGCCAGGGCCTGCAGATGTACCGGGAATGCTGCCAGCTGAGACCGATCCCGCGATCCTGAGCCTGACAGGGGAGAGTTCGGATGCGCCGATGCAGTCCTCAGATCTCACAGCATATCCGTCCATGGCGGCTCGATCAAAGTGAGGAACATCGATCTCCGCGATCACATTCCCGGCAAGGACCCGGCCGAGCGCATCATTCAGATGAACGCTCCTCACCCTTGGAGCCGGAGCATCTTCAAGCACGAGCTCGATCGCTTTATCCAAAGGTATGAGCCTGTGGAACATGTGCACAGCATCACCTCAGCCTCGCTGACCTCTGGCGGAGGAGATGGTCAGCAAGAACCAGCGCGATCATCGCCTCTGCAACAGGCACAATTCTCGGAGGTATCGCCGGGTCGTGCCGCCCCCTGACAGAAATATCCACAGCCTCTCCGGACTGCAGATCCACAGTTCTCTGGGAGGTGGCAATGGACGGGGTGGGCTTCACGGCTATCCTGCATATGATCGGAGCGCCTGTGGATATGCCGCCGAGTATCCCACCGGCGTTGTTCCTCTCAAACGATATCCTGCCGTTCCTGTAAAGAATAGGATCGTTCATCTCGCTTCCCCTCAGCCGGGCGCTCTCGAAGCCCGCCCCTATCTCGACTGCCTTTACCGCGCCAATGCTCATCAGGGCCTTGGCGAGATCTGCGTCCAGCTTGTCGAAGACTGGCTCACCAAGTCCGGGGGGCACGCCGATAGCGACAACCTCAACCACCCCACCGATGCTGTCCCCATCTGATCTCACAGACTCCAGGAGCGAGAGCATTCTTGAAGACGCATCGGCGTCCGGGCATCTGATGGGGCTCGATTCCGCTCGCTCTCTGATGCTCAGAAGCTCCTCTCTATCCACGCTCCCCCTCGAGGTCCATCCTGGGAGAGACGCCCTGATGCCGCCGAGCTCGATGACGTATCCGGTGATCTCCACTCCGAACTCTGATAGAAGCTTCCTCGCCACAGCCCCTGCCGCGACCCTGCCCACGGTCTCCCTCGCAGATGCCCTCCCACCGCCACGGTGGTCCCTGATCCCGTACTTCGCATGGTACGTGTAATCAGCATGCCCGGGACGGGGGGTGTGGCGAATGGAATCGTAATGGGAGCTTCTCGCGTCCTTGTTCCACACCAGCATCGATATGGGCGTGCCGGTTGTGAGCCCCTCGAACACACCGCTCAGGATCTCGACCACGTCCGCCTCTCTCCTTTCCGTTGTCGCTGTGCTCTGCCCGGGGCGCCTCCGGTCGAGCTCCCTCTGCACGTCATTTTCGCTTAGCTCCAGCCCTGCAGGGCATCCATCAACCACAGCTCCGACGGCTCTGCCATGCGATTCTCCCCATGTTGTGACCCTGAAGACCGTTCCGAATGTGCTCCCGGTCATCTTTCACTCCTGGCGCCCTCTCCTGTGCATCTCGTAAGCGTGTTTGGAGAGGGCATCGGCCTCCACATTCTCCTCTCTTGGTATCCAGACGAACTTGTGATCGATCCCCTCCAGCATGCTTTTTATCAAGGGGACGTACCGCCTGGATGTGTCTGACCTCACCTTCCATTCGCCGCTCATCTGCTTTATGACAAGCCTGGAATCACCCTTGAACACCACACTCTCCCCGTGGGCGTTCTTCTGGATCCACCGGATCGCAGCGAGCAGTGCCTCGTACTCAGCCACGTTGTTCGTCATGCCCCTGCCCTCGCCCACCACACCCCACCCTCTGTGTAGCAGCTCGCCGTTGCGATAGATGAGGTAACCGTATGCCGCCACGCCGCCCGGATTTCTTGGACTGCATAGGCCATCGAAGAATACAGTGATCATTCGCTGCTCCAGCATCCGCCCTTCTTTTTGAGGTCCAGCAGATCGCAGAGCTTGCTCGCGGTCGCCTCCACTGTTGAGATGCCCACATCATCATTCTCCGCGGGCCTGACCGCGATCCCGCCGAAGTGGCTGTTGTCGCCGACAACAATCATCCCATGGATGTGCATCCATGAATGTATCACATCTATCGTCTTCTCCTGACCCCCGTTCCTCGATCCCCCGACGGCTATCGCGCAACCGGCCTTGTCCTTGAGCCTGAATCCCTGCCGACGGAGGGGCAGAGTGCGGTCGAAAATCGCCTTGAGCTGCGCTGTGACAGAGCCGAAGTAGACAGGAGAGGCGACCACGATCCCGTCCGCGCTCTGGAGCAGCTCGCAGATCTTTGGCATGTCATCATCGATCGGGCATTTCTTCCCTTTGCCGCACTCGCCACAGTCGGTGCAGAACTCCACCCTGACCCGGGAGCAGAGCACGCTCTCTGTCCTGTACCCCCTCTCCGAGGCCACCCTCAGCGCCCTCTGGAGAAGGTACTCTGTGTTCCGTCCGCTCTTCGGGCTTCCAGATATTCCAAGCACCATCGCCATCGTATCACCTTTTTAAAGGATGACACACATCTATATGAGATCTCGGTCTGGATCCTGAACTCCGGCGATATCATGATTGCGGATGTGAGTGCCGGCGAAGGCCAGAGAACCATCTTGATGTTCTACAGTGGAGAGCACGATCTGATCACATGCTCACACAGCGAAGAGCTCAAGTATCCTTCTTGAGACGAACTCCGCCGCGCTGTCAGGATCCATCGTGGTGGTGTCCACAACTATCTCCGGGCTCATCGGCTCCTCGTATTCCACCCCCACGCCTGGGACCCTGGCTCCAGAGGCGGCTTTTCTGTATATGCCCCTCGGCGCGAACTCTGCCTTTCTGGAAGCCTCCCGCTCAATGCACAGCTCGAGGGGGGCCTTTATGTAAACCTCCGCGAAGTTCTTCACGAGTTCTCTCGCAAGATCTCTGTACCTCCTGCGGTTTGCGGTCGCATCGATGATCACATTGACCCCTGCATCGCAGAGCAGCTTCGCCATGTAGGCGAGGCTTGCATAGACGATATCCCTCTCCTCATCCGTGTACCTCGGGTTTGGCGTTATCACCTTCCGTATCTCGTCGAGCTCGAGTATCATTGCCTCGACGCCCATCCTCGAGAGGTGCTCCTTTGTCCTTCTGGCGATCGTGGTCTTGCCACAACCGGGAAGTCCGGTGAACCATACTGCCCAGGCCATGGAGGGACTGTGGTGGGCGATACAATAAAAAAGTGCGCCCCTGTCAGCTTGATCTCCTCGACGATCCGGCCACGGGATCTGACGAATACGTGCGTTCAGCACCAGACCTGTATGGCCAATCATGATGCATGAGAGCGATCGATACATACAAATGCAGTAAAATCCAGATCGAGCGATCTATTAGGAAAATTTATTAACAATCGGTGGTAATAATAAAGTGAAGGCCTATGGCAGAGAAGCTGATACCCGCTCTCCTGACGAAGCTTGGAGTTTCCTATAACAGGGAGACGATAATGCATCACATAATAATATTAATAGCATGGCTGCTGCTTCTTCTGCTGTCCATCATGTGCAACCCGAAATTTCATAATTAATTTTAATTTAATACCACCCTGGACTGTATGCCTCGATCAGCGGGTGGTTAAGCGAAACCGGCCGTCGGATCGATTCTTTCACGGATCTGTTGAGCGGATGGCGCGGATTTCGGTGCTGCGCAAACCATCATATTTTGGCAGTGTTGCGCCATCCGCCCCCCCCAGAAAGTTGGGGCTGCCCGGGGAGCAGAACCCCATCAGGCCAGTTCACGCTTCAGGAACTCGATCACCCTCGGCCAGGAATCCTCTGCAGCCCTCGCAGCACCCTCAGCTGTTCCTCCCAGCCCCTCCCAGACGTTTACGGTTGGCAGATAGAACTGACGCATCGTTGTCGGGTAATAGGGATACGTGATCAGCATGTGCCCTCCCTGATCGTAGGAGAGAAGCTGGTACGTGCGGGAGTGATTGTGGGATCGCAGCCTGTCGATGACTATCTGTGAGAGCATATCAGATGGCCAGACCCCGTCCCCAGGGTTGCCTATGAGCAGAAAGGCCGCCTGCGAGTCCTCCACATGTATGGTGGCCTCCCCGACCCTGGATCTCTGCATCTCCAGGCTGTAGAGGAAGGATGGCGCATCCAGATAGGGTGTGCCATTCTTCTGAGCCTCCAGAAACTGCCTCCCCTGCTCCTCACTCATCATCGCCTTCAGATACGGAAACGCCCTGCCCTGGTAGGTCCATGCCGGTGCATCCGGGTTCTCTCCGATGCCAGACCAGATGACTCCGCTCGGTGTGTACCCCACCACAGCTTTGATCTCTGGATATATCGAGGCTGCGAGAAGGGCCAGCTCACCACCACGCGATGCCCCGACGATTCCGATGTGGTCTCTGGCAACCAGAGGCTGCTGATTCAGCCATTCGATGGCCTTTCCCACTGTCTCCACAGGGATGTTCTCAAGGGTCTGCGGCAATCCCGGCGCGCCGAAGTAGGCGAGCGCCAGCGTGGGCATGCGCGTCTTGGAGGCGATCACGCTCGCCCAGCCCTCCTTGTAACCGCCCTCGGAGCCGCCCAGCACTATGATCGCCGGCGTGGGCTCCGTGATCTCTTTTGGTATCAGGAAAACACCCACGATGGGATCTGTCACATTCTCCCTCTCAAGATCGATCTGGGCGATCCGCTGGACCACCCTGCTGTCCACCTCCCGGCCGTCAACATACAACCCCACAGTGAGGTTGTGTATCACCGGGAACGCAGAAACAAATTCTCCTGTCTGATTGACACTCATGGACCAGAAAAGCCCAGCCTGATCGATCCCGTGGTACGAGCCCTCCACCGGCGCGTCACGTGAGGTGTCTATCGTTCCCGCATCGTCCGCCCGGAAAGACGCCTCCGATTGCCAGGTGTTTCCTAAGACATCCTGGCCAGAAACACGCAGCGTGGCAATCTGCCCCGCATCAAGCCCGCTCGCCCTTATGCTGATCGGATCGCCGATCAGCACATATTGTGGTTCCACATCCAGTCTCATAACACCCTCATCCTGTGCAGCGAAACCCGGGATAAGCATGCTCCCGATAAGGATAAAACACAGAAGAGTTCTCTCCATGTGAGAAACTGTTAAAAAATTCGTGATGAACTCTATTTCAGTCGTAACGAACCGTCTCATGCTCTTTGCACCCTGCTCTGACAACCGTCTTCTCAATGATCCTGTCTCAAAACAGCCAGCATCCGCAGATGCCCCTTATGCCACGATCCTGAAGTCGTGGGGATTCCTTTATCTTCCCCAGATTGCAAGCGTATTTTTGAGACAAATTTAATGGAAGTTGTGCGCGCCTCGTATATTAAAGATTTGGCTCGAATCCGCAAATACGGGCGTGGGCTATGGATCTGGCCCTCCTGTACAAAGCTCAGACCCAAAGCAGCATCTCTCTTCATAACTCACATTATCCTGAGATCCTCATCGCCAGTCGACCAAGCGACGAAAAGGGGAGGTAGCGGTCGCTTTTACTTCAAATGGAATTGTCATCATTGCCCGCATAAATCGATACGCTGTAGCCACGTATGTCTAAATAACAGAGTGGTCTTGGTAGACCGCCCGTAAATTATTTATATAAGTTAAAAAAAATATCTTTTGATGTATTTTGCAGGGCGACATAAATTATTTAATTTATTTTTTATCTATTTTTGGAATTTTTCTTATTGTATCGATGTTTTTATTCAGAGACTCCCTTATGTCGGCCAGCTCTGGGACATTTGCAATCGCCTCGGCCCCCTGCGTCATCTCGTGTAAAATTTCGTCCTCCCGGAGATTTCCTGCAGCCAGCATGGTTCGCGCGGTGATTGCAAGATGTTCCTCAGGAACCAGGCGGCGTGCTGCCCCAAGAATCGCATTTATGTCGCGTCTAACACAGTGTATTACGGGGGGAACAAACAGATTCACGCATTCCATCTGTCCGCAGCCCACTATTACTATTGCTCGATCGGTAGGGCCGTTTCTGTATCCTCTGCGGTCATTTTCACACACTTTGCCCTCAACAATATAACATCCTGGTGGAACCTCTGTAACCACATGTGCAGAATCCTTTGGAATCGGAAGCTTATCAGTAACTGCTTCGCCCATGCAGTTATAGACACGTACCCAGTCGAAGGTGGGAAAACCTGGCGCGAGTATCGGGTAGGGTCTGCACTTCTCATCCCTCAGCCATATATCCAATTTTGCGTTAGCCATTTTCTCAACTCCAAAACTGCCTTCGAAGTTCAAATCTGCATAAAATTGTGCAGCACGTTACACGATTCAAAATATGGAGATACATGCTGGAAAAAGCTTTAAAACCACCACGTTCTGATTGATCCCGCGCGCACTTCCCACTGAGAGATGACTATCAGATTCAGTCACTGCAGGAATAACTCCCCTTGCCACTAAGCGATAGGTAGTTCAAACTTTTTTGCGATGGATTTCATTTTAATATATATTTTGCAGTTATACAGATGGGCATTTCACCTCCAAAAGATACAGCCAATCTCTGGCATCAAACTATTTAAACTTATCTTATATGTTTCTCCGTAAATTTGATCCCATGCGAATTTAATTTTATTTCTATACATGTGACCACATGAGCTCATATTGTCATCATGGTCAGCAGCAGGCTGATCGGTAGCATACCTTTGTTGGGTTGATCCGATGAGGTTGGCTCCCCAAAATGTGTTTATTCTGAAAGGTATCGGCATCGAAACCGATATCCATTGGGCTGTTAATTTTGTACAACGCCCACTGCTTGGTTGATGGCCATAATCGCCTGCAATTATTGCTTTTGCGCTTATCCACACATTACAGGCTGGCTGCCGGCTGATCTATCCCGACGGATCCTCAGAGATACGTCAAGGCTCACTGCATAGAGGGATAAGTTCATATCCCAGGATTCTTCCAGGAATACCAAAAGAACACCAGAGGAATACCATGCCGAAGGTCACAGTTGAGATCCCCCAGCACATCATAGATGATGTGAACAGGCATGTGGGCGATGGAAAGAAGTTCGTGAGCTTCTCAGATGCGGTGCGCACTGCTCTCAGAAAGATGCTCGATCAGCTCGATGAGATAGACAGGATGCGGGGACGCCTTGAATGAAGATTGGCATATCGATGGAGTTCGATGCGGCTCACCACCTCCCCATGCATGAGGGCAGATGCTCCCGGATCCACGGCCACACATACAGGGTGGAGGTGGTTCTGCAGGGAGAACCAGGAGACGATGGCATGATCATAGATTTCTTTATGCTGAAAAAGATCGTTGGCAGTGTGATCCAAGAGCTCGATCATAACGATCTCAACAGCATTCTCCAGAACCCGACCGCTGAGATGATCGCATCTCACATACAGAGAAGGCTGCGTGAGGAGCTGTCCGGTGTATCCGGAAGGGCAACCCTGCTCTCAGTAAGGCTCTGGGAGGGTCGCGACAAGTGGGTGATGGTGGATGGGTAAAACTGTATGCCTCTGCTCCGGTGGCCTGGACTCGACCGTCGCCGCGACGATCGCGCGCAGATCCGGCATGGATGTCTGTCTGATACACGTGAGCTACGGACAGCAGGCCGAGCGGCGGGAGATCGAGGCGATCGAGAGGATCGCAGATGCCATAGGCGCGTTGGATCTGATGCGCGCCCGTATCGATCTGTTCAGGAACCTCTCGGCACTGACCACCCAGGGCGCCAGGATACCGACGGGTGGAGATGTCTCACTGGATTCTGATTCCACACCGCCGACATGGGTTTACTGCCGCAACACCGTGCTGCTCTCGATGGCTGCAGCATACGCTGAATACCTCGGAGCTGAGAGCATCTACGTCGGGTTCAATGCCGAGGAGGCGATGTCATACCCAGACAACAGGAGGGAGTTCGTAGAGCGGTTCAATGCGCTTCTTGAAAGAGCGGTCGCATCGTTCAGCCGTCCGCCGAAGGTCGTGGCGCCGCTTGTGGATATGCGTAAGAGGGAGATCGTACGTCTCGGCGCCGAGATCAAGGCACCTCTGGAGCTCACATGGTCCTGCTACCTTGATGGAGAGATCCACTGCGGCACATGCGAGTCTTGCCAGCACCGCAGGAGAGGGTTCGTGGAGGCTGGGGTCCCTGACCCGACAGAGTACCGGCATTGATGGATATGTGGGAGAGATCTTCACCAGCCTGCAGGGAGAGGGGCCGCTTCTGGGTCGCAGGCAGGTTTTCGTGAGGTTCTCCGGATGCTCCCTCGGATGCAGCTACTGCGATACACGGGCGTATCTGAGGCGAACAGAGAGCTGCCAGCTCGAGGCCGCTCCGGGCTCGCGCATGTTTATCAGAATCAGAAACCCTCTCAGCGTGGATATGGTCATCGAGTGCGTGAAGCTCCATGCGGCTCCAGAGGTACACAGCGTATCGATAACCGGGGGAGAGCCGCTGGAACAGCCGGAGTTCGCAGAGACCCTCGCAGGAGAGCTGAAGAGCCTGGGGATGAGGGTCTATCTGGAGACGAACGGCTTCTCATGCGATCTCTTCTCGCGCATCGCAGAGCACATCGATATCGCGGCGATCGATGTGAAGCTGCCGGGCACAGTTCGATGCAGCAGAGATCAAAGCGACCGTCTGATAGAAAATGAGCTCGCCTGCCTGAGGAGATCATCCGAGATGGGGATACACACGATAGCAAAGGTGGTGGTGCTGCAGGAGACCGGCGAGCGCGACCTGGAGCGCATCTGCCGTGAGATGCCATCCGTGGACGCCATCGTGATACAGCCGGCCACAGGTCAGTGTATGAGCGAGCTCAAGCTTCTGGCGCTCCACAGCATCGCATCCAGGCATCTTGGAGCGGACAGGGCGATGGTGATCCCGCAGATGCATAAAGCCCTGGGCATGATGTGAAGATCCGGAATCAGGGGATGCCAGGATGCACCGTGTAAATCAATGTCCTCAAGTCAGACCAGCTGACGCTCAGCAAGGTGTTCCCAAATGAAAGAGGTTGTGGGGCATAAGAGGCGTTTTCAGCGCATCATGCCGGTGCTGGAATCCAGAGCGCTCCCGCCGACGTCCTCTGCGGCCTTCTTCTCGCGCTCCTCCTTGCTGAGGGGCTTGTACATCTTTCTGTATTTCTCGCCCCTCTCGTCCCTCTTCCACTCCTCTAGCTTTCTGTCCAGCGCCTCGAACATGTACTTCTCGGCCTGCTTGATCGTATCGAGATCTCCACGCAGCACGAGTATCTCCCGCTCGTCGACCTCCCCGATCACATCGACCCTGGCGCGCCTCTTCACAAGATCGACCTCGAACTTCTCCACGAGCTCCCTTATGACGCTCACGGGTATGCCCGGAGGTATGGCAAGATCGTAAAGCCCCTCCAGGTCCTTCTTACCGCTCTCCATCGCAAAGACCTCTGATCAAATTGAGAATCGAGGGATTTAAGATTGTCGAGATGCCTGGCGGGTCTCAGCCTGAGTGGGATGCTCCCAGCCGGGCACATCCAGCCGCGCTTTTCAAGATATAGACATGCCGGCAAGTGAGCTCATTGCTGATTAAGGCTGTCCGAACTGATACACAGGCGGTCAGAGATGCTGGTCCTCACTCCACCCCCGCCTCCCGCAGTATCCTCGCTGCCTTCTCGCGCCACTCTGCGATGTCCTTCATCGTCATCACATCTATCGAGCCGCCCTGGAACCCGCCGTCTCCGACCTTTTCCTCGATCCACCCCTCGATCTCGAGGTACGCGGATCTGAGCGAGTCCAGAACCTCAGGGTCCGCATCCCACAGTCCCCTCTGATGGGCCTCCAGCAGCCTCCTCCCGATCTCCTCGAGCGCCCACGGATTGCTCTCCTCAAAGAACCTGCGCATATCCTCATCGAGCACGAAGGTCCTCGCTATATCATCGAAGATCCAGTCATCGACCTCCCTCGTCGTGGCCTCCCAGCCGTAGACCCTGCCGACCCTCTTAGAGATGTCGCCTGCGCCCTTGTAGCCGTGTCGCTTCATGCCCTCGATCCATTTGGGGTTGAGAAGCTTTGTTCTCACGACCCTTCTTATCTCATCGGCAAGCGTCCTTATCTCGATCCTCTCACTGTCCCTGGTATCCCCGTAGTACGTGGAGATTTTGTGCCCTGAGAGGCTCTCAGCAGCGTTCGTCAACCCCCCATATGTGCCGAAGTAGCAGCAGCAACCCAGGAGATCGTACTCATCGGTGACGGTCTTGTTGAACGCCACATCCACCGAGCTCAGCATCTTCTTCAGCGCTCCTGGCGCTGGATCTCCGAAGATGTCCTTCCCGTAGGCATAGCTGTTCCACTGCATGAACACATCCGTAAGATCCTTATCGTCCTTCCATGCCGAGGCATACACCGCCAGGTTCACGCCGCTCCCGTAGGTCCCAGGGGGGCTTGCAAAGATCCTCAGAGCCCTCCCATCCCCGCTCTCGATCATGTGCTTTCTCACATAATTCATCTCAGGCGGTTCATCCAGAGATGCCACATCCTGTATCGCAGAATCGAGAAGCTCTATGCATCCCATGAAACAGTCCCTCGTGATGCCGGATACGCGGACAGTGAGATCTATACGGGGTCGTTTGAGATCCTCCAGAGGCATTATCCTGTACCCGCTTACCCTTCCGCCCCTCCACACCGGCTCCACGCCCAGAAGATAAAACATCTGTGCCAGCTGCTCCCCGTCAGACCACATTATGTCGCTGGCCATCCAGTACATCGCCACGTTCTCAGGCCATCTCCCGTGCTCTTTCCTGTATCTCTCCAGAAGCTTCTCAGCGAGCTGTTTGCCCACAAGAGCTGCTGCCTGCGTCGGGATGTTCCCCGGGTCCAGTGAGTACATGTTCCTGCCGGTCGGCAGCACCTCCGGCCTACCTCTTGTGATCAGTCCTGATGGGCCTGGCCTGACGAACCCGCCATCGACCGCGTGCATCAAGCTCCCCATCTCATCTGACTCATCCATCCGCCTGGATATGTCCAGGACGATCTCCCTCACCTCAGGATCTGCATCCTCGCCGCTAAGAACAGCCCTGACAGCATCTCTGAGATCTGCAGCGCTCTTAACCAGCGGCTTTGTGATGGCGCTTATCATCTCCACCCTCTTTTCGCCCTGCGGAACCTCGCCGAAGATGTGCATGCCATCTGGAATGTATGAGCTGTATATCTCAGAGAGCTTTGCATGCGCTCTTTCAATGATCTCCTCAAAATTGTGATCTTCAGGATCAGCCCCAAGCTCCTCTGCGAGATTTGATCTCTCCAGAAGCTCCAGGATTATGTGCTTCAGAGCGTGTTTTCTCCCGTGATCCTCAGCCTTTCTGTACTCCGCTATCCTCTCGTCCAGCTCCTTGAGCTCGCCGTAGAGACCAGCGGTTGTCATCACGGTCTGCATGTGATCCACGATCACCGCGTAGCTCCTGCGCTTCGCAACGGTCCCCTCCGGAGGATTATCGGAGTTGTAGATGTAGAGATGCGGTGTATCGCCTATCGCGATATCGGGGAAGCAGTTCTGAGACAGAGCAACAGACTTTCCCGGGAGGAACTCGAGGTTTCCGTGTGTTCCCACGTGTATTATGACATCTGCGCCGAAATCTTTCTGAAGATACCTGTATGTCGCCAGGTACTGATGCGGCGGCGGGATCTCAGGATCGTGGAGGATCCTGCACGCCTGGCCATCGCATCTCGCCCCTGCACACCCTCTCTTCGGCTGGACGCAGACCACGACATTCCCGTACCTCCTTCCGGTGACGACGATCTTTCCCTGATAAACCATGGGCACCGGCACCCCATCCCTGGGCTCGCCCGGCGGCCTTCCCCATGCGCTCCAGATCCGAGTTCTGCTCTCCTCCGGGAGCTCGCTGAACCATTCGCTGTACTTTTCCTGATCCACAAGCGCCAGCGCTCCGCCCCTGCTCACTATCTCCTGAACAGTCGTCCACCTGAACTCAGAGATCGCCTTGTGATTCAGTATGTCCTCTATCAGCTCCTTACCGCTCTTCGGAAAGGAATCCAGCGTGTATCCGAGCTCTGCGAGTCTGGAAATTATCCGCGCCACGCTCTCAAGAGAATCGAGATGCGCTGCCGCTCCCACCGTGGCCTCCACAGAGGCGCAGGGGCTGTTGTGCAGTACGAACGCTATCCTTCTCTCAGACCTGGGCTTCGATCTGAGTCGTATCCATGAGCGGATTCTTCTGACAAGCTTCTCAACACGCTCCTCTACAGGATAATGAATCTCGACCTCGTCCCCCCACATCTCCCTTCTGGCTGCAACACCCACCGGTATGTTCTCTATAAGCCCCTCGAACTCCGGTAGGGCCAGGGACCATCCGATCTCTGCCGGATCCATCCCCTTTATGTCCTCCCTCCACTCATCCTCTGTCTTGTGATACAGCGTCAGAGGATGCAGTACGGGCACATCGATCTCCTCCAGAGATCTTATTGAAACCTCAACGCTTCCAGCATGGAAGACGGACTGGAGATTTATGATCAGGTCCACGCGCCCTGAGAGGAACTCCCTGACCACCTGATCTATTGGCTTCGCATCCGGCTGCTTTGATCCCACGCTGCCGAGACCGAAGGCAGCGATCACATTGAACTCCTTCTCCAGGGATCTTATGAGATGATCCACGATCTCCAGATCCCCGTTCGCCCAGTATGTCCTGAAGAACAGTATCCCCACGGTGTGCTCATGTCTGAACGGCCTCCACTCCAGGTACTCCTCGATCGTGCTGAACGCTTTCCCGGAATCCGGATGGTATATCCCCTGCCAGAGCGTCTCCTGAGGTTCTCTGCAGGGGAGATCGAGACCCAGGACCTCTCTGCCTATGTAGAGAAGCATGTTCCTGATGTTCTCCAGGCCACCGTAGACCACATACGCATTCACAGTGGCCACGACCTTCTGAGAGACACCCCGGGAGAAAGACCAGAGCGCAGGATCGAAGCCGAACGCTATGACCGGTTTCCCGGTCTCCAGGAGCTCATCAAACCTGCCATCATGCGTTGGATGCACGAGGATGACATCCGCCTCGTTCAGAGATCTCCTGCACTCCTCCAGGGTATCCGGATCTAACAGCTCCTGGACAGACCAGGCTTTTAGATCAATCCCGAGCTCTGCGCCGGCCTGGACAAGCAGCGCTTTGTCGCTAGCCCATGTCAGCGCCCTCACTCGCATGCAAACCCTCCGTTGAGTGATCTTATGGGGATTACAAAGGGCCGCTCGAGCTGCATGACCACCGCCTCCACGCTGTAGACCTCACGCAGCATCTCAGGTGTGAGGAGGGATGATGCGTCGCCGGCAGCCCATATCCTGCCATTTTTGAGCACTGCGAGCTTGTCGACGAATCTGGCAGCCAGATTGAGATCATGGACCGCCATGACCGCGGAGATCCTCTTCCTCTGAACCATCTCCCTGATGATCTCCATGACCTCCAGCTGGTGCTTCATGTCCAGATTTGATGTTGGTTCATCTAAAAGAAGGACGGACGGCTCCTGGGCAAGGGCTCGCGCTATGAGGACCTTCTGCCTCTGACCGCCGCTGAGCTGGCCGAACTCGCGCATCGCAAGATCCTCTAGATGGAGGAGCTCTATGACCTCTGTTACGATCTCCAGGTCTCTATCAGATACCCGCCAGCTGATGTGAGGCTTTCTCCCCATGAGTATCGTCTCGAAGACTGTGGTGCCCATCGCGCCGCTTCCCGACTGCGGGACGTAGCCTATCTCCCTTGCGATCTCACCCCTGCTCATCAAGGTGAGATCCCTGCCGTCGAGGAGTATGCTCCCCCTCGGCTTCAGTATCCTGTCGATGCACTTTATCAGGGTGGTCTTGCCGGAGCCGTTTGGGCCGACGAGGCCCAGAATCTCGGAATCCCCGACGACCAGGTTCAGGTCGTTCAGAATCAGACTGGAGCCGTAGCTGAATGATACATTCTGTATGGTGATCTTCACCAAAACTCCTTCCTCCTTTTCAGGAACAGATAAACAAAGAACGGCACCCCCAGGAACGATGTCATTATGCCAACAGGCAGTATCACGGGCGCCAGAACAGTCCTGGCGAGCGTGTCCGCGGCGAGAAGTAGGAGAGCGCCCATGAGCGCGGATCCCGGGAGGAGAAACCTGTGATCCCCGCCTAGGACCATCCTGGTCATGTGTGGCGCCACGAGGCCTATAAATCCGATGGTGCCCGTGAAGCATATAACGCTCGCTGTTATGAGAGACGCAAAGACCATGGAAAGAACGCGCGTCCGCTCGACGTTCACGCCCAGGCTCTTCGCTGTCTCGTCACCTGCGCCTATCGCGTTTATGTCCCACGACTTCAGGATCAGATACGGAAGACAGATGATAATTACAAGCGCTGATGCATAGACCTTCTCCCACGACGATCTTCCGAGAGAGCCCATCATCCAGAATACGACCTCCTGGACCTGCTCTGCTCTCCCGACATACTGGAGAAAGGAGGTCATCGCCGAGAAGAAGTACATGATCGCGATGCCCGCGAGGATCATGGTCTCGGGCGTTATCCCCTTGTACTTGGCCAGACCGTAAACCGCAAAGGTCGCAAGAAGTGTGAAGACGAACGCGTTTCCTATTATGAGGTACTCGCCGCCCGCGAACCCGGCTCCCAGGATTATGGCGAGCGCTGCGCCGAATGAGGCTGCGGATGATATGCCGAGCGTGAACGGGCTGGCCAGTGGATTCTTCAGTATGCCCTGCATCACAGCCCCTGCGATCCCGAGCCCGGCGCCCGCCACCACCCCCATCATGATCCTGTGGAGCCTCAGCCCCCACACGATCGTATCCGCAAACCACGTCGTCTCGAAATGCCCGGGGAATGCCCTGGCGAGTATCGCGCTGTAGACCTCGAAGACAGAGAGGTTCGCAGATCCCAGCGTCGCGGAGACGCCCGCGACTGCTATTATGCAAAGGGAGATCGCTGCCAGAAACAGCAGCTTTCTCCCCACGAATCTGGTGTATTCCTCCTTCAGGGCGATTCTCGATTGCATGCAGTCCATTTATGTCAAGAGTCTCCGTTACACTTCAGGGTACACGAATATCCTGTTCTCCGGATATTTCAAACCCAGGAACTCCAGGTACTCGCTGTAAACGCCCTCCGGATCCAGATTCACCTCAGGATGGAGGATCTTCGCAAGATACGTGAGACCGACAACATCATCCAGTCCGGCCATGATCTCCCAGTTGACCACGTAGACCCTGTTGTTCTTCACAGCGTTCACGCTTGCTGCACCGCTCCTTCCGAGGATCTCGTTGAGCGTGTTCTCCAGATTCACCGAATCGGTCGATGGCGGTTTTTCCCAGCCGAGCTGGGTGGATGTCGATCTCTTTATTATAACATCAGGATTCTTTGAGATCACCCACTCCCACCCGATCTTTGGATACGCATCCTTCAGATCATTCGCTACGCTGTAGCCCCTCGCCATTGAGACAAGCTGCGCTGCGCCTGAGCCGGTGCCCATCGTTGTGAGCTCTCCACCCTTCGATGTCCACTCCACGTAGACCTTTGGAACGTTCCTGTTCGCCACAGCGTTCTCAACATCCGCCTGCTTCTCCTCGTACCACTCTATGAAGCGCTGCGCCTCCGCCTCCTTTCCGAGGATCCTGCCGAGGAGCTCTATCTCCTTCGTCATGTTCTCCGGCTTGTAGAAGTCCAGGCCGATTGCAGTGATGCCTTCGAATGGCTCCAGCCTCTTTGCCACCTCCACTATGCCGTAGGGCTTATCCGGATACGTGTAGCTTATCACGATTATGTTTGGAACGATCCTATCACCGCTCCTTGCGATCTCCCCTATCATCTCGTAGTCAGGCTCGTTCCACTTTCCCACGCTCTGCCTGTTCTTCAGGGCGGGGAAGTAGTACGCCTTGTTCTTCACGCTGTCCGATATCCCCACGATCTTATCTGCTGCCCCCAGAATGGTCACAGCCTCTGCCGCGTCGGAGTTCAGCACTATGATCCTCTCCACAGGCATCTGTATGGTGACCTCACGCCCTGCGGAGTCGGTGATGGTCATCGGATACTCGGCGCCTGAGCAGAACGATGTAACAATCAGTAAAAGCAATACTGAATATGAGATCCATTTAATCATAACATATTCCCCTTTATTCGATATTATTATCACCCAATGCGTCATTTGCTGTTTAAGTTAATAAGTATTTTGTATTCTGTGTCAATTAAAAATAAATTGAGATCCCCTCAGGGGACGTACTGATACTTTCCTGTGGGGAACTGCGCGATCGTGCCGTTCCAGGCTGGCTTGAAGGTGCTTATTGAGGTATTCCTGCATGTGCAGTCGAAGATACCTATCTGCCCCTTGTTCGCCTTGCTGTAATCAGGAACATCGAAGAACCCGCCCATGCAGCACGGGAGCCAGTCCTCCATCGTCACCGCCTTGGATTTCGTGACCTCCAGCTTCATGTTCCTCTGTATATCGAAGTTGCCGATGTAGTTCTCATCGATCTCGATGAGAGCACCCTTCACACCCAGAGCCTTCATCGATGAAGATGGTGTGTAATACGTTTTTGTAGTTTTATCTACCTTCTTAGAAGCCGACTTTAAAGTCTGTGGATTCGTTAGGAGCTCCGCGATCTGCACAGTGCCCTGGATGACCTTGTCCTCGAGCTTCATGCTCGCGAGGCCGTATCCATCCTTAGTCTCCGTGGGTCCGGTGCAGTTCAGCTCGACAGCCATATCGCCCACGAATCCACGTGCGTACTCGAGCTGGTGGAGCATCATGCTCCCCTCCTGGTAGCTCTTCGCGACGGTTCTGTCCTTAAGAAGGGAGTTGTAAGTTATCGGATGTGATGCATACCATCCTGTGCCGTATGCGAAGGTCATCGGCGACTGTGTCATGTCGCTCTGCCTGGTGAGCTTGATGACACTGTTCGCGCCGGTCCATTGCTGCTTCCACTCAGGCACTATCTTCCCATTTGCAAGACTCTGATAGTAGTAAGACCCACCATGTCCAGTCTTCTGCTGCGAGTCTATTATATCCGCCACATCGAATGATCCGCTGCCGTGCATGTACTCGACAGCTGAGAGGTTATTGGTGTTGATGTTCTGATACACCATCACAAAGCCCTCTCCTGTCACATCCCCCTCCGAGTGATGCGTGTGCTTCAGCGCCTCCTTTCCGGGGTTGAGATCCCATGGACCTGCATATGTGCTTCCCAGTACAAATAATAGTACTAAGGAGATTACAATCATCTTTCTTTTCAGATGATTCATTTTCGTCCTCCCTCTTTTTAATACTATTTTTACATATCATGAGATAATGTATTATTTAAGCATTACTGGATCTAAAAAAGTCTGTTGTTTTGGATTATAGATGTGATTTCAGTTCCGCTGTAAAGCGTTGATATCCACAGCTCTCAGGTTCTCGGAACAGATGTTTGTCTTGCGAGCTGTGGCCATTGCTGTCGATGCCGGTGCGGAGTCGGTGACAAAGGAGTTCGCACTGAATGTCCTCAGAAATCCAGTGTGTTCCATGCTGTCCATTTGGAGCTGTGTCTCTGAGTATCTGGAGAGGTTCCAGTCGGCCCTCTCAATCCTGGCCATCGTCTCATGTGAAAGCCCCATGCCATCCCTGATCATCAGAATCACATTCCTGGCATGAGAATCCCCGAGATCATCTTTATCCAGCACTGGCAGATGTGCACGAGAGTGCAACCATCAGGCTCAGAAGTGTATATAGTAACATCCTCACTCAGATACCTCAGAGCGTCGATTTCTCTCAGAGAATATAATTTTGATCGAAATAGAATATAGTTATGGGCTTAGAGTATGTAGATTAATTTAAAATATTTACTAACTGCGCCCTGTGGTTTGGGATGAACTCTGGAAGCATCCTGAGGACATCTCAAAACCCTGCATGTCAACGGCAGAGGCATGCCAAAAGAATGAGGCTGATTCAGGATTTGGGATTGTAATAGCGCCTCAGCAATCCATACGCCTCAATCCGATTATCCCAAATCCGCGTAGATTACACAAGGGCGGGTGCTGCTGGTGGGACTTTTATGCGACAGCCCTTTGATGGGCTGTGAGCACGCTGGCAATTTCCATCCAGGTTGGTCTTTCAACATCACGGTTGTTCCCGCCGATCCGAATCGAGCACTGCAGCACCTCTGGAGAGCGCCTTCAGCACTTTTCAGGGGGAGAGATGCATTCTGCCCTTTATCGATGCCGATCCCCTCGAGTATCTCGATCTGCTGCTTGGTTCAGAGGGGGAAGAGAAGCATTCTGCCCTTTATCTCGAGCATCTCGACATCTATCCCGTAAGCGGATCTGATGTTATCAGGCGTCATGACATCTCGGGGTTCGCCCATCGCAACGACATTCTCCATATCCGAGGGGTTGCCATCGATCTTCCTCATGAGGACTATTCTGTCTGAGAACATCAGCGCATGGTTGGGATCGTGAAGGGTCATCACAACGGTCATTCTGCCGTTAGCTGCAAGCCCGGTCACTATCTTCAGTATCCTTATCTGGTTCCTGAAGTCCAGGTACGATGTCGGCTCATCCAGCAGCAAAAAAGATGGCTCCTGAACAAGCGCCCTTGCGATCATCGCAAGCTGGCGCTCTCCGCCGCTCACCTCTGTGTAAGGGCGATCCGCAATATGCAGAGCGCCAACCATATCAAGTGCCCTGTAGGCCTTCTCAAGATCACGCTTCCCCGGCCTGGAGAGCGGGGAGAGGTGGGGCATACGGCCGGTCAGAACAACATCGAGAACTGTAAATGGAAACGTCGCCCTCTGAGCCTGCGGCACATGCCCGATCAGCCTTGCAAGATCTCTGGAGCTGAGCGAGCCCGTATCTCTTCCGTCCACATAGACCTTCCCGCTCGTGGGTGGAAGCAGGCCATTGATGAGCTTGAGCAGGGTTGTCTTGCCACAGCCGTTTGGCCCAACAAATGTTATGACCTTGCCTCTCTCAAGATGCATGAAGATATTATTCAGCACGATCCTGCCGTTGTAGCTGAGTGAGAGCCCCTCTATCGAGATCCCGCAGCTTGATGTCATTCCCATCCCCCGCTGCGTGTGCTTCTCAGGAGATATGCGAAGAACGGCGCGCCTATAAGAGTGGTTATAACGCCCACGGGCACCTCAAAGCCCATGCCAGCACGTGCGATGTCGTCCACCAGCACCATGAATGTGGCTCCGAATGCCATGCATAGGGGAATCAGATGCGTGTGATCGGGTCCGAATAACATCCGGATCATGTGCGGCACAACAAGCCCCACGAAGCCGATTATCCCGACGACTGAGACGACTGCAGAAGCAGCAAGTGCCGCGGCCAAAACAAAGAGAGCCTTGTAAAGATCCGTGTTCATGCCGACACCTCTGGCCTCCTCATCACCAAGTGCCAGGACATTCAGCCTCCATCGCAGCAGAAAAATTATCATCATACCAGCAGCTGCAAGCGGAAGCGCGCTGTTTACCCTGGACCAGCTCGCGGCTCCAAGGCTGCCCATCAGCCAGTAGACTATGCTCTGCAACGCCCGTTCGTTAACTGCTATCTGGATTATCGAGAGCATTGAGTCGAAGATCGCCGATACTATAACACCGGACAGGATGAGGGATATCACCGGTGTGCTGCCCCGGGAGCTCGCTATGTAGTATGCAAAACCGACGGCTATGAGGCTGAATAGCAATGCTGATATCTGAACAGGAAACTGAGGCACGATCGCTATCGAAAGCGCGGCGCCGAATGCTGCCCCTGACGAGATGCCGAGTATGTAGGGGCTCACAAGCGGATTTCTGAATATTCCCTGGAAGGTCGCACCTGCTGCAGATAGAGAAGCGCCAACGAGCAGCCCGAGAATTATTCGCGGGAGACGGACCTCGAAGATGACAGTCCTGTATGCCGTTGGGTACCGCACCTCAGTGCCTGTGAGATTGGATATAATAATATGAAACAGATCCACAGGATCTATGGGATATCTGCCTATGAAGAGCGATAGACCAGCCGCCAGAAAAGGGGATATTAAAATAAAAAAATAAATTAGATTTCTGTATTTCGACCGACCCGCAACCATCATGCCTTCTCCATGCTCGGGTAATGCACTCCCCACATGTCCACGTGGAAGTCATCGATGGTCCTGTTCATATCCACATCCCTGAACTTATCTGGATGGAGATCCATTGCCACGTGCAGTAGCGCTAGAGGCATGCGTGGGGAGAACGCGTCGAATAGATACGGATTCCTGATCTCGTAAACCCGACCGTTCTTAACAGCGTTTATATCCTTCCATCCCTTGAAATCATCACCAGTCAGTATATCCTCTGGATCGAGATTCTCGTTGTACCACATGTATATCACATCAGGATTGAGCTTTATCAGAGTCTCCAGGTTTACTACCGGATGCTCCATCGTCATGGCGGTCTCGTTCTCAGCGAACTTCATCACATTGACACCACCAGCGAGCTCTATGAGATCGTTTATCCCGCTATTAACGCCTGCTGTCCCCAGAACATCGGTCCACATCCAATAGACCTTAGGTCTCTCGCTCTCCGGGATGTTGCTGGTCACATTAGTTGTTATGTTCATATAATCGTGCATTATCTTCTTAACCTCCGCAGCCCGCTCCATTCTGTCGGATATCGCCCCCATTGTATCGACCTGGTGGAGCACGTCATCGATCGATCTGACGAATATCGCAAAGACCGGAACACCAAGCGTCTCCTCGATCGCTTTGATGTTTACATCATCTGGGGTGGTTGCCCATAGAACCACAAGATCCGGATCTGCCCTGGCCAGGGATTCGAGATCGACACGATCGCCTGTCATGCTGACCGTGAGCTTCTTCTCGAAGTCAGGATCTATCACCGGGAATATATCCTCAAGCAGCTTTCGCATCCATTTGTCGTCCTTCAGAGCCACGATGTTCTCAGGATCTCCCACAGCATAGTACGTCTTAAGCGCGTTTTCCATCATGAAAACCACACGCTCGCTCGGGGAGTTGATCTTCACCTCACGGCCCAGATCGTCTTTTATTGTGATCTCCGCGCAGCATGCAGCAGATACAGCCAGAACAAGGCATGCAAAAGCTGCAACCACGGATATTTTATGCATTTTTATCACCCGCATCCTACTTAAATAGATATTTTTCATTTTCAGTAACATTAAGTGCTATTTAATCTTTCTTGTCTGGGAACCTTGCCTTCAAGTGCTCAAGTGCCTCACCTGACGAGGATTATGTGCTCAATCTCTGTATCATTGATGCATTTAGCTGGTCGACGACAACTTGGGGACCACGATACGATAGCTGCATTCAATCTCATATTATTGACACTTTATCAGATAATCAATCTACAATCCAAGATTGGTTTCATATCTTAATACCAAAAATCTACTTATATGACAAGATATGATCAAACCCCAAAGAGGTATAAAGATGCATCATCTCAAGAGGCGCACGATTCCGTTCACATCAATCGTTGGCCAGGACCTGATGAAGCTGGCCCTTGTGCTCAATGCCATCAACCCGAGGATAGGCGGTGTTCTCATACGTGGAGACAAGGGCACCGCCAAATCGACTGCAGTTCGGGCCCTCGCAGATCTTCTCGATGAGATACCGGTCGTCGATGGCTGCCCGTTCAACTGCAACCCATTCAGCGAGGATGAGATGTGCGATATCTGCTATCAGAAGAGCCAGAATGGCGATCTGCAGGTTCTGATGAGGAGAATGCCTGTGGTGGACCTGCCGCTCGGAGCCACAGAGGACAGGGTTGTAGGCTCTCTGGATGTGGAGCGCGCGATAAAGGAGGGGATAAAGGCGCTGGAGCCTGGGATACTGGCTGCAGCAAACAGGGGCATTTTATACATAGATGAGGTGAACCTTCTCGACGACCATGTCGCTGATGTTCTTCTAGATGCAGCGGCAATGGGGGTGAACATCGTCGAGAGGGAGGGGGTGTCGGTTGCGCACCCATCGAGGTTCATGCTCGTCGGCACCATGAACCCTGAGGAGGGTGAGATCCGTCCGCAGCTTCTCGACCGCTTCGGCCTCCAGGTCAACGTCGAGGTTATCTCAGATGTCGATCTCAGAGTTGAGATCGCAAAGAGGGCCGAACGTTTTGAATCCGATCCTGAGGCGTTCATCTCGGAGTGGAGCGATGAGCAGAACCTCCTGCGCGAGAGGATCCGCAGGGCTAAGCAGATGCTTCCAGGGGTCGTGATGGACGACTCTCTCCTGAGGCTCATAGCCCGGACATGCATCGAGATGGGGGTCAGAACTCACAGGGCTGAGATAGTCACTGCCAGAACTGCCAGGACAATAGCTGCATTCGAGGGCAGGAACGATGTCACGGAGGAGGATGTGAGGAGGGCGATGATCCTGGCGCTGCCCCACAGGATGAGGAGCAAGCCCTTCGAGCCGCCATCGATGGCCCAGGAGAAGCTCGAGCAGGCGATCTCAAAACACCAGGAGCAGAAACACCAGCAGAAGCATCAGCATGAACACCACCACGAGCATCACGATACACCACAGGAGGAAAGCTCTGAGGCCCCCAGCGAGCAGCCAGAATCAACGCCTGATGAGAGGGTCTTCGAGATAGGCTCCCCGATAGATGTGAGACAGCTCAGGAACAGCCTGAGGCGCGACAGGGTGCTGAGAAGGATGCCCAGGGGACGAAGGGTGAGCAGTCTGAGCATGCGCAGATCTGGCAGATACCTGAGATCAAAATTGCCCGTGGACGGGAAGGACATCGCATTCGATGCGACGATCAGGGCGGCTGCACCCTACCAGCACCTGCGCGAGAGAAGGTTCGCGGTGAGCATCCTCCCGCAGGATATAAGGGAGAAGGAGCGGGTCAGGAAGACATCTGCCACGGTGCTGTTCGTGGTCGATGCTAGCGGCTCCATGGGCGCGATGCGCCGGATGGAGAGTGCAAAGGGCGCAGTCCTCTCGCTGCTCATGGAATCCTACCAGAAGAGGGACAGGATAGGAATGGTTGCATTCAGGGGGAACGATGCAGATCTTCTCCTCCCCCCGTGCTCCAGCGTCGATCTGGCGCTGAAACGGCTCTCAGAGCTTCCTACCGGCGGCAGGACTCCGCTCTCTGCAGGACTCTCAAAGGCTCTAAGGGTCATACAGGGTGAGCTGAGGAAGAACAGGGAGATCAGGCCGATGATGGTGCTCATATCTGACGGGCGGGCGAACGTCTCGATCTCAGGGGACCCGAAGAGGGAGATCGTTCAGCTCGCCGAGGAGGCGAGGAGGCTCGGGGTCCATACCGTTGTCATAGACACAGAGGTCGTGGGGTCATCGTTCATGGAGATGAGGCTGGGATACTGCAGGGACCTCGCAGAGGCAGCCGGTGGCAGATACTATCCCATCACCGACATCACGCCTGAATCCCTAAGCAGGATCGTGGAGCAGGAGCATCTGGGTCTGTTCCAGGGAAGCTGAGAAGCCTTTTATCTCTGCAGCAAGATCTCCCCCCACATGTCATCCCTCTCGGGAGATGTTGGCGGCCTGAGGCTTGAGAATCCTCTGATACTGGCGGCCGGCATTCTTGGAACTACAGGCGCATCAATGCGCAGGGTCGCGCTCGAAGGCGCAGGGGCTGTGGTGACAAAATCCATCGGAGTGGAGCCCAGGGACGGCCATCCCGGGCCGACAGTTGTCAGGCTGGGCGTCGGCCTCATAAACGCGATGGGCCTCCCGAATCCCTCATACAGATCGTTTCAGGATGAGATCGATATCGCGAGGGAGGGCGGGGTGCCTGTGGTCGCGAGCATCTTCGGCTCATCCCCGGAGGAGTTCGCAGAGATCGCCTCTGCTCTGGATGTAGACGGGTTCGAGCTGAACCTCTCGTGTCCGCATGCAGAGGGCTACGGGATGGAGATCGGCTGCGATCCCGCGAACGTCGAGGAGATCACGAGAGCTGTGAGGAGAGCTGTTAATGTTCCTGTATGGGTCAAGCTCACCCCCAATGTGACGGACATAAGGGTCCTCGGGATCGCGGCACAGCGCGGTGGTGCGAACGCAGTCGTCGCCATAAACACCCTGAAGGCGATGGCGATAGACGTCGAATCCGGATACCCGATACTGGGCAACGTGATCGGCGGTCTCTCGGGGCCGGCGATCAAGCCGGTCGCCCTTAGATGCGTGTACGAGCTCTCCGGCGTTCTTGAGATACCAGTCATCGGAGTCGGCGGCGTCTCATGCTGGCAGGATGCTGTTGAGATGATCATGGCCGGAGCAGCTGGCGTCCAGATCGGAACAGCGCTCATGGGCGGGCTTGAGGTCATAAGGGATATCACGAGTGGGATCATCAGGTTTCTCGATAGAAAGGGCTGGAGCCTGGAGGAGATACGGGGAATCGCGCGGAGGCGTGGATCGACTGCACCTTCGAAGGAATATCCCCTCTCAGCATCTTCGACTACGTCGAAGAGTTTCGACGAAGTCGAAACGCACAAGGAGGTTCCATGAGGTTCAGGCCGGCGAATCTTGTTATAAAAGATGTGGTGCGTGAGACAGCATCTGTCAGCACTATACGCTTCGACAGATCGCTTGACCCCACACCGGGGCAGTATATCATGGTGTGGGTTAGGGGAGTGGACGAGATACCGATGAGCTTCTCCGCCCCGGACTCGATCACAGTGCACGCGGTGGGTGATGCAACAAGAGCTCTCTGCGCGCTCAGGCCGGGGGATAGCGTTGGCAGCAGGGGTCCGTTCGGAAATGGCTTCAGGCTCACCGGCGAGAGGATCCTGCTCATCGGTGGGGGTGTCGGGGTGGCTCCGCTCGCTTTTCTCGGGGAGGATGCCAGGGCGAGGGGGGTCGAGGTGACCTCCCTGATAGGGTTCAGATGCCGAGAAGACATCATATTTTTGGACAGGTTCAGGCGGCTTGGGGATGTGATACTCACCACAGACGATGGAAGTGCTGGAATCGAGGGGAGGGCCTCAGCAGGCCTGAGCGAGATCGATCCTGAGGATTACAGTCAGATATACCTCTGCGGCCCTGAGATGATGATGATCGATATAATAAGGAGATGCAGAGAGCACGCCTCGAGGATCCAGGCGAGCATCAACCGGTACTTCAAGTGCGCCGTGGGGATCTGTGGATCGTGCTGCCTCGATCCTGATGGGATAAGGGTGTGTGTTGAGGGGCCTGTGATCACAGGGGACAGGCTCCTCGAGAGCGAGTTCGGGAGGTACAGGCGCGGCCCATCCGGGATGAGGGAGAGCTGCTACTAGAGGTTTTGCTATGATAGCACGTTTCAGATACGGAGATCGTGTGTTTAATGGAGATGTTGATGGTGACCGCATTGTATCAGACGGCGTTTCATACGAGCTGGAGGAGGTGAAGCTTCTCCCGCCATCAGTCCCCACAAAGGTTGTCTGCGTGGGTCTGAACTACCTGGAGCATGCGCGGGAGCTCAGGATGGATCTGCCAGATGAGCCGATCATCTTTTTAAAGCCGCCATCCGCTGTTGTGGGCCACGACGATGAGATAATCCTGCCGGAGATGAGCAGACGCGTCGACTACGAGGGCGAGCTTGCTGTTGTCATTTCCAGGAGGTGCAGGAGGATCTCCGCAGATGAAGCTGATGATTACATTCTGGGATACACATGCTTCAACGATGTCACAGCCCGCGATCTCCAGCAGAAGGACGGCCAGTGGACCAGGTCGAAGAGCTTCGATACATTCGCTCCTGTGGGGCCATGGGTGGCTCAGATGAGCGTTGAGGATGCGGAGGACCTCAGCATATCCACCAGGGTCAACGGGGAGACAAGACAGAGATCGAACACCTCTGACCTGATATTCGGGGTCGCAGAGCTGGTGGAGTTCGTGAGCTCCATAATGACGCTGGAGCCAGGAGATGTCATAGCAACAGGCACACCTCCAGGGGTTGGAAGGCTCGAGAGCGGCGACATCGTTGAGGTCGAGATAGAGGGGATAGGCCTGCTCAGGAACCGGGCAGTCTAACATTGACCTGAGCCTCACAATCCCTGCGTGATGACGGGGCTCCGCTCAACCAGCGATGCTCGTAGCAGTGCCTTTGCGGTTGTTCTCCAAGCTGCCTGGGTAAATCTTTTATGATTCGATGAATACAGTGATGTCAATGCGTCTGATCACATCGGTTCTCATCCTGCTCCTCCTCCCAGCGCTCTTCGGCGCTCTGGCTGGCACAGAGGACGGCTCGTTCTGCCCGACATGCCCTGACTGGACGAACCTTGATGGATGGTACAGGCAGAAGGAGGCGTACTCGCAATCGCAGCTTCCTCCCGCGCTCAGGACTGCGCAGCAGAACGAGACGCTTCAGGTCAAGAGCGCAGAGAAGAGATACGAGGTGGAGGAGATCGCAGCAGATGCTGGGGATCTTGCAGGTGCTGTGCCCGTCGATTCCCGCTCGCCTGAGGAGTATGCAGCGGGCCATATACCCGGGGCCAGGAACATCTGGTGGAGATCTGTGAGATCTGGAGAGAGCATAAACGCATCCGCGCTCGTCGAGGCCTTGAGGGAGAACGGCGTGAACACCACAGACAGAATCGTGGTTTACGGAGAGGAAGGCGATGCATCATACCTCTTCTGGGCTCTGGAGTACATCGGGCACAGAAACGTCAGCCTGCTGAATGGCGGAGTTGACGCATGGGCGAAAACAGGCAGAGCACTGGTGCGGAACTCCCCATCGATGCCTCGATCCGACTACAGCGGGATTATCAGTGAGGATCTCCTCATAAAGCCAGAGGATCTCGAGGATGTGATCGGTGCCGCTCAGATCATAGACACGCGGGAGAGCTTTGCAGACTTCGGCAGATCCAGGATCCAGGGGGCTATACAGATACCGATCTCAACGGTGATCGCAGACAATAGCGTCAGGGAC
Source organism: Methanothrix sp. (assembly GCA_029907715.1). NCBI lineage: Archaea > Methanobacteriati > Methanobacteriota > Methanomicrobia > Methanotrichales > Methanotrichaceae > Methanothrix > Methanothrix sp. The sequence continues at coordinate 64,400 of JARYLI010000004.1, read as the reverse complement.
GCGGCATCACTGGAATCGATATTCTCAGGCCGCGGCCTTGACAGAGGAAGATTGCAGATCGTGTACGGGGATATGCCGGATGCGAGCATCATGTACTACTGCCTGAGGCTGATGGGCTACAGGGCCGCGCTTATGGACGGCAACTGGAGGGCATCCGGCGCGGTCGTGGGCAACATCAGATGAATGCATTCTTTCTGGGCGGTCGGCCGCATGCTACTGCAGCGTCTGCAGAATCTCATCGGAGACAACGCCCCTGCACACGGTCACAGCTGGGCCCTCCATGAAGGCTTTCTCTCCCACAAACGAGATCAGCAGGGGCCCGCCTCTGGTTCTGACCTCGACCGAGTCACCCACAAGGCCGAGCCTGCGGGCGACTGCAGCTGCTGCCACAGAGCCCGTGCCGCATGATAACGTCTCGGCCTCGACCCCGCGCTCGAACGTTCTGACCTCCAGATGATCCCCGTGCCTGACAAAGTTCACATTCGCCCCCTCCGGGAAGCATGAGCTGTGTCTGATCTTTGGGGCCATCCGCTCCACAGGAAGATCGAGATCATCGACGAATATCACAGCGTGCGGGACGCCTGTGTTCACCGCAGATACCTCGAAGCCGTGGATCGGCACCTTCAGAAACAGCCCCTCGCCCTCAGCGGGAATCTCAGAGCGCTCGAATCTGGGGATGCCCATCTCAACCCTCGCCCAGAATCTGTTGCCATCCATTCTGACATGGATTGGTATCACGCCAGCCAGCGTCTCAACAGAGAAGCTCTCCCCCACATAACCGCTCTCCCATGCGTGCTTTGCTAGGCAGCGTATACCATTTCCACACATCTCAGCCTCAGAGCCATCCGGCTGGAGGAGACGCATGCCGATATCCGCTTTTTCTGAGGGCACCAGAAAGAGAACACCATCGCCGCCGATGCCGAAGTTGCGATGGCACAGAATCCTGGAAGCCTCGCTTTTCGCATCTTCCGGTATCCTCTCCCTGTTCAGCTCATCTATGAGTATGAAATCATTCCCATTCCCATGAAGCTTCACGAACTCCAGCTGATTCATGTCTTCTCCATGGGACCTCCCTTTATATCCCTCTTCCCAGAATGGTATCAGGGTGGTGATGGATATCAGGCCGATTCTGCAGGTTGCTCTGGATCTTCTCGAGATCGATCGGGCGGTTGAGATTGCCAGGGAGGCGATAGCGGGCGGAGCGGACTGGATCGAGGCGGGCACGCCGCTGATCAAGAGCGAGGGAATGGATGCTGTTCGCGAGCTCCGGCGCTCTCTCCCCGGCGTCAGGATTGTTGCTGACATGAAGACAATAGACACCGGCGCCATGGAGGTCGAGATGGCGGCGAAGGCCGGCGCAGATATCGTGGCGCTGCTTGCGATATCCGATGATTCGACCATACAGGACGCGCTCCGTGCCGCGAGGAAGTACGGAGTTGAGATAATGGTCGATCTCCTCTCCACACCGGATCCGGTGAAGCGTGCGAAGGAGCTTCAGGATCTCGGGGTGGACTACATCTGCGTGCATGTCGGCATAGATCAGCAGATGATCGGAAAGAGCACCATAGATCTCCTCAGGGAGGTCGTCCAGGTAGTCAGCATTCCGGTGGCTGCAGCCGGAGGCATAGATGCGTCCTCTGGAAGAGATGCGATCTTCTACGGTGCATCGATAGTGATAGTCGGAGGCAACATAACAAGATCTGCGGATGTCACAGGCTCTGCCCGGAGGATCAGAGAGGCGATAGACCATGTCGAGGGCGCTGGCACTTCCCGGAGGAGCCTGGAGGAGGAGATGATCTCCATATTCAGAGAGGTCTCCACGCCGAACATAACTGATGCGATGCACCGCAAGGGCGCGATGCGCGACATACTCCCGATAATTCCAGGAACTAAGATCGTGGGCACTGCGGTGACAGTTCAGACCTTCGAGGGCGACTGGGCGAAAACTGTGGAGGCAATAGATGAGGCCGGGCCGGGGAAGGTCATTGTAATCTACAACGGCAGCCGCCACATCGCGCCGTGGGGAGGGCTGGCGACGCTGAGCTGCATGCAGAAGGGTGTTGAGGGGGTCGTGATCGATGGAGCTGTCAGAGATGTGGACGAGATCCGCAGGCTCAATTATCCTGTGTTCGCAAGCGCCATAGCCCCCACTGCGGGAGAGCCGAAGGGAATGGGGGAGATAAATGTGGAGATCGTCTGCGGAGGGCAGGTTGTGCGTCCGGGGGATTACATCGTGGGGGATGACTGCGGTGTCGTGGTGATACCGAAGGAGAGGGCCTACGAGATCGCGAGAAGAGCTAAAGAGGTCGAGAAGAACGAGAGCAGACTCTTCGAGGAGATAAGAAGAGGGAGGACGCTGTCCGAGGTCGCAAAGCTGAAGAAATGGGAGAAGCTCTGAAAATGGCATGCAGGGCCTCTCTGCATGATGGCTCTAAAGCTCGAGCTGACTCATGTTCGCGAATCATCTGAGTCCGCGTCGAGACCGGTTTCTCGTGAGCAGCATGACCCATACCCCAGCATCTGCCGTCATCGCTGAATCAGCTGATGAACCACCCGACTTTTTATTTGAGATCTTTGATGTAAACGTGTATCGAGATGGGAGATCTCATGCATGTGGTCTACGGAGATACTTTTCTGTATCTGAATGGACAAGCCTCTCTGTGGACCAGATGGCTGCTGTGCTCCGGTGATCCAGGCTCACAATCCAGGAGCGCACAAGTTGAGTTGACTGCATGGCATGCCAGTCATTCACTAAATAATTTTATCTAGTTGTCCATCCATGTAATCTACTGTACGTACTACATGCAGGAAAATTTATGAGTTTGACTGGAGCGAGATGACTGGATGCTCGCCGCGATCATGGTGGATGCGATGTCCTATAAAGAGAAGATACTCAGGGCGATTCAGGACTCCAAGGATGGTCTGACAACGGTAGAGGTGGCCAGGCAGGCTGGGGTGAGCAAGACGACAGTCATAAAATACCTCTCCGTTCTCAGATCTGAGGGAAAGTGTGAGTACGTGGAGGTCGGCCCCTCGAAACTCTGGCGCGCTGTGACCCCCAAAAAAGAGATATGCAAGCGCGATATAGAGCCATGTGAGGTGGAATCTGTCTCGATCAAACCACCGGACGATAGCGGGATGGTCTCCATCTCATTCAGGGTCAGGGCTGATCAGCTTTCTGCGCTTCTCAAACAGATACAGTCTATAGAGGGCAGGTGCTGAGATGATGCGCAGGCAGTCGTATAAATAGTAATACTATAAGTAGAATGATTACTACAAGAGGGTGGTTGGAGGGAACCCATGCGCATACCTGCTGAGATACACAGGTTTTTCGATATCGGCGAGGGTCAGACCCTCCTGATAAAAGGCCTGCCCGGAACCGGCAAGACCACGCTCGCATTTGAGATACTGAATGAGATGTGCGAGAAGAGAAATGGGATGTACATCTCCACGCGTGTCGATCCTGACAGGCTTTACAGGACGTTTCCCTGGATAAAGGAGATCGTGCCGCCGAGAAATGTCGTTAACGCGACGCAATCAAAGCTTCTTCAGACTCTGAGAGACATCGCCGGAGGGATACCGACATACGATACAGTCCTGGATTTCTTCCGCGTCCTCTTCGAGGATGTGGAGGAGATGGAGAGCCCGATCATAGTCTTTGACAGCTGGGACGCGCTGATGAACTACGTCTCTCCGATAATAAAGGAGCAGCAGAGCTTCGAGCAGAATATATGCGAGTTCGCAAGGGACATGGGGATCCACATGATATTCGTCAGCGAGTCCGCTGATCTGATGCCGCTCGACTACATAGTCGACGGCGTTGTTTACATGGAGCACTTCAGGATCGCCGGAACTCCCTCTTCCGCTGTGCGGGACAGCATGCGGACTAGATACGCCCGCGAGATCAGGCTTGAGAAGCTCCGCGGCGTTGAGATACTCCAGCGCGCATTCACAGCAACGCTTCATGGTGGCAGATTTCAGTGCTTCACTCCCTGTGTTGAGGAGGTAGATGCCAGTATCGGCGGAGATCACATGAGAATCCCGGATCCGACAGATGATTGCGCATCGACAGGCATTCCACAGCTCGATGAGATAACCGGCGGTCTCAGGTATGGATCCTGCAATGTCCTGGAGATCAACCACGGGGTTGGAAAGCGGTACTACCACATACTCACAGCCCTTGCTTCAAACGCTCTGAAGAACGGGAGAGCTGTGTGCATAATCCCGTCGATAGGATACCAGCTAAGCCCCAGGGAGATCTTCGTGCCGACGAATGTCCGTGTTGTCCAGCCTCATGGGAAAGATATAGTCTCATGGGGAAAAGAGCTGCTCGGCATATGGGATGAGCTGCGTGAGCGCAGCGGCCGGCCCATTCTCAACATAATCGGCATGGACGCGATGGAGTTCGCCTTCGGGTACAGGCAGCTTCTGAACATAGCGAACCGGCTGATCAACCAGTGGAAGGAGACGAACGACATCAATCTGCTGGTCGTAAAGACCGGCCAGGAGAGCATCAACATGGCGATTCACGTCGCAGACACGTACTTCGTCGTCAACGAGCTCAATGGAGGGCTCTGCATATACGGCGTGATCCCGCGCACCGAGCTCTACAACATGAGCATGGAAGGCGGGAGCAGGATCTGCCTGACGCCGATAGTCTAAAATCAGACTCATGCGGGATCACCTCCATTACGTCCACTCAGGAACTGTATCGCCCATGATAAGCCCGCATCTATCGCTGAGAGCATTGCCCTGGGAGAGGGATGCACAGAGCGCTGCAGGTGCCAACTGACAGAGCAGCGCTCTCCTCGAGGAGGACTCACGCATAGTTCGGGAGATCTGGCTCCTCGCACGCGCCATGCGTCTCTGCCTGAAGCACCCTGGCGATCGCACGCTCGAAGTCCCTCTGGAGCACCTGCGTCCGCTCCTCGCGGATTGCAGACATTCCTGCCTCGGTGACTATCGCCTTCAGGTCCGCACCGCTCGCGTTCTCTGTTAGATCCGCTATGCTTCTCAGATCCACATCAGGGCTGAGGTTCATCCCCTTTGTGTGGATGAGGAGGATCGCATACCTCCCATCACGGTTGGGCAGCGGGACGTAGATCGCCCTGTCGAACCTTCCCGGGCGGAGAAGTGCTGGATCGAGCATATCGGGTCTGTTTGTGGCGCCTATTATCTTGACCTCCCCGCGCGGATCGAATCCGTCCATCTCAGCGAGCAGCTGCATCAGTGTCCTCTGGACCTCACGATCCCCGCTCGTCGCACCGTCAATGCGCCTGGAGCCTATCGCATCGAGCTCATCTATGAATATGATGGCAGGGGCCCTGCTCTTTGCCAGATCGAAGAGCTCCCGGACAAGCCTGGCGCCCTCTCCTATGTACTTCTGGACGAACTCGCTCCCGACCACCCGCAGGAACGTCGCCTCTGTGCTGTTGGCCACCGCCTTGGCGAGAAGTGTCTTGCCGGTGCCCGGAGGCCCGTAGAGAAGAACGCCCTTTGGCGGCTCGATCCCGACCGCCTGGAAGAGATCAGGTCTCTTCAGCGGGAGCTCCACGATCTCCCTGAGCTCGGCGATCTGGCTGTCGAGGCCACCGATGCTGGCGAACGTCACGTCCGGCACCTCCTCGACCTCCATTCCAAAGACCATGGGATCGCGCGGTGATGGAAGCACGCACATCACCGCGAACGTCTGCTGGTTCAGACCGACCTGCACACCCGGCCTCAGCTCCTCCTCGATGAACTGCGAGACGCTCACGACAAGTCTTGGGCCTGTGCTCGACTTCACGATCACCCTGCTCTCGTCGAGAACCTCCACAACCGTACCGACGATCATGGGCCCGACACGCAGACGCTCCAGCTCGCTGCGGAGCTTCCGGGCCTCGCGCTCGTACTTGAGCTTCTGGTTCTCTATCAGCCGCTTCTCGCCCTCCGCGCGGTCCTTCTGCTCCCTCAGGGCGAGGTTGCGCTCCTCAAGCTGCTTCATCCTGTCCAGGATGTACTTCGAGAAGTCGGGTCCACTTTGAGGCTCGTTCATCCCATCTCCAAAGCTTATTAAACTCCGAGGGCTATAAAAGATTTCCGAGATGAGAGAGATGAGCGATAGGCAATGTGAGATCTGCGGCGCAGACATCTCTGGCTCTCCCGAGAGGATAGTGATCGACGGCTCGGTTCTTGAGGTCTGCAAGAGCTGCGCTCGCTTCGGCAAGCCTGAGGACAAATGGTCTCCTGTTCCGAGAAAGATCGTGCCTGTTGAGAGGAGCTTTCGCGTGCAGAAGCCAAAGCCACGCGACCACTTCAGGGATCTAGTGGAGGTAGTGCCGGATTACGGGAATATTATAAAAAATGCCAGGGAGAGCATGAATCTCTCTCTCGAGGATCTGGCTCTCAGGATAAAGGAGAAGGCATCTCTTCTCAGAAAGATCGAGCGCGAGGAGCTCGTCCCGGAGGACGATGTGAGGAAGAAGCTGGAGAAGGAGCTCAAGATAAAGCTCACCGAGGAGACGACCGAGGAGAAGCTCAAATCGCGGGGAGGATCGAAGGTTCTGACGCTCGGGGATATCGCAAACATCAGGAAGAGATGATTTGCAGATGGCTGTTGTTGGTGGCACAGACGAGGCTGCAAGATGCATACTCTCAGGCGGCATTGTGGTGTACCCCACAGAGACCGTCTATGGCATAGGTGCGAACGCTCTTGATGAGAGCAGCATCGTAAGGGTCTACGCGATCAAGAGGCGCCCCCTCGATAAACCGATATCCATAGCTGTATCAAGCTTCGAGATGCTCTGTGATGTGGCGCATGTCCGGCCTGAGGACCTGGATATGATGAGAAAACTCCTGCCCGGGCCCGTGACATTTCTCGTGCGGAAGAGATCGATCGTCCCAGATATGCTCACAGCAGGATCTCCGCTTGTCGGAGTCAGATACCCAGATCATGAGATGGCGCTCAGGCTCATCGAAATGACCGGGCCGATCACGTCCACAAGCGCGAACATCACCGGCGCCACTCCGCCATCAGATCCAGGGGATATAGATCCAGAGATTTTATCCCGCGTGGATATGCTTATAGATGGAGGGAGATGCAGATACGCCGTACCATCCACCCTCGTGGACCTCTCCACCAGGAGGATCCTGAGGATGGGCGCGATGGCAGATCGGGTCCTAGAGGTAATCGGTGATGAGAGCCAGAATCAGGGACTTTCTTGAGAGCAGGGACGGGTGGATCTTCTCGGTCGTGGATTACATCCACACCGATGGCGTGAGATCCCTGCTCAGATACATCCCGGATGAATCCGGGGACAGGATCGCAGGGGGTACAAGATACAGAAAGCTGGATTTCGAGGAAGCGTTTGATTTTCTCAGGGTGAGACGCCCTGATTACGTCAGGGACGTCCATGTGGTACCGTTTGATGATGTGAAGAGGTTCTTCAGACCGGCTGATGAGCTTCCAAGGGTGAGAGCTGAGGACGAGAGGGTCGGCAGGATCGCTGAAATACTGGAGGAGCATGGCATCCCTGAGAGGTGCATCGGGATCACCGGATCGATGCTCCTGGGGCTCCACAGCAGATCATCAGACATAGATCTGGTTGTTTACGGAAACGCCTGGTGGAGGGCGAGGGATGCCATAGCAGATGCAAAGCGCAGCGGCTCGATCCAGGAGCTCGATAGCGCAACATGGATGAAGATCTACATGAAGAGAAAGCCCTCGATCCCCTTCGATGAGTTCGTGGCGCATGAGATGCGCAAGGGCAACCGCGGAGTGATCGACGGCACGTACTTTGACCTCCTCTTTACGAGAGACTGGGATGAGATCGAGCCGGTACCCCCAGGCAGGCCACTGTGCCGAAGCAGAATAGTCGCAGAGGTGGTCGACGCCAGATATTCCTTCGACAGCCCTGGCATTTTCAGGCTCGATCATGAGATCGGGGAGATACTCTGTTACTCTCACACATACGCAGGCCAGGCATTCGAGGGGGAGATGATCGAGGCATCTGGGGTGGTCGAGGAGACCCCAAACGGCCTGAGAATGGTTGTCGGCACGACGAGAGAGGCGAAGGGGGAGTGGATACGCTCGCTGACACTCATGTCGAGCCTATCCAGAGGGTGTGGATGATCTGGGTGATCTGAATGTTCGAGGTTGTTCCTTTCGATATAGAGATCGGGCAGTACAAGGTAATGCTCAACATCGCAGACGCCAGAGCGATGGGCCTCAACCCGGGAGACAGGGTTCGGGTGAGAACGAGAGGCGCATCTCTGACTGCGATTCTTGACGTGACTGGACAGATGATCGGGCAGGGGCAGGTCGGCATATTCACAGAGGCGTTCAGGGATCTGAAGGAGGCGAAGAGCGTGGAGATATCGCCCGCCCCAAGGCCTGCCTCGATATCATACATAAAGATGCTGATGGACAGGCAGAAGCTGAGCGAGGATCAGATCAGGAGCATAGTGAGGGATATCGTCGATAACAACCTCAGCGAGATCGAGCTCTCAGCCTACATCACAGCGTCCTACATCCATAACCTGGATCCACAGGAGACGGAGTGGCTCACCAGGGCGATGATAGAGACTGGCGAGAGGATATACTTCGATAAGCATCCTGTCGTGGACAAGCACAGCATAGGTGGGGTTCCAGGGAACAAGGTCTCGATGCTCGTGGTTCCGATTGTCGCAGCCTCAGGCCTGCTCATACCGAAGACAAGCTCGAGGGCGATAACAGGCGCAGGCGGGACCGCGGATCTGATGGAGGTTCTTGCGCCCGTTGAGTTCACAGCCGATGAGATCAAGGAGATCACCGAAACCGTGGGAGGGGTCATCGCATGGGGCGGCGCCACAAACATAGCGCCGGCGGACGACAGGTTGATAAAAGCGGAGTACGCCCTCGCCATCGATCCCTACAGCCAGATGCTCGCCTCGATAATAGCGAAGAAGGGGGCAGTCGGAGCTGACGCTGTCGTGGTCGATATGCCCACAGGCCCTGGAACGAAGCTGGAGACGCCGGAGAAGGCGAGGGTACTCGCGAAAGATCTCACAGACCTTGGAGAGCGGCTGGGGATCAGGGTGGAGTGCGCGATGACCTTTGGCGGCTCTCCCGTCGGTCGCACAGTGGGACCTGCTCTCGAGGTCAGAGAGGCTTTAAAGATGCTGGAGACAGGCGAGGGGCCGAACAGCCTCAGAGAGAAGAGCCTCGCCCTCGCAGGCATACTCCTGGAGATGGGAGGGGTTGCGGCCAGGGGCGAGGGATACAGAGCCGCGGAGGAGATACTGGTGAGCGGAAAGGCCCACAGGAAGCTCATGGAGATCGTAGAGGCGCAGGGAGGGGATCCGAAGATAAGGAGCGAGGACATCCAGATCGGAGAGCATCAGAAGCAGATACTCTCCCCGACGAACGGATACGTGGTCGCATTCTACAACAAGAGAATCATAGAGATCGCGAGGGCAGCAGGCGCGCCCGGTGACAAGAGGGCGGGAGTGATAATACACAAGAAGATGGGAGAGATCGTGAAGAAGGGTGAGCCGCTGCTCACGATATGCTCCAGCACAGACTGGGAGCTGGAGTGCGCGGTGAAGATGTGCTCGATGAGGGACGCCTTGGAGCAGCCGCCGATAGTCGTGGAGGGCATGCTGCTCGAGAGGTATCCGACCGAGAGGTATCCGAGAACGATATGAGGAATCGTGCAAACTGGCTGCTGGTAGCACTCATCTCCAGAGCGCTCAGCAGGACCACTGCCCCTGCGGGCAGGTTATCAGATAAACGGAGGGGATTCAGATGGAGAAGATGAAGGTAGCTGTTGTGTACCACGAGGACTTTCCGGTACATGGATACTCTGTGCTGAAGGACAGGATCAGGCCATCGTTTGACGCTCTGATGAACTCCGGGCTTGTTGATGGTGTGGAAGTGCAGGTGTTCAGGCCACAGCCAGCGCCGGTGGAGCTTGTGGCCGAGGCGCATACAGAGAACCACATGCAAAACATGAGGCACGACCCGCACTGGAACGTCGCTCTGCTCTCAGCAGGAAGCGTGCTGATGGCAGCTGAGCTTGTGGTCTCCGGAAAGGCAGAGTCCGCATTCGCGTACACAGGAACAGCAGGACATCACGCATCCAGGGGAAGCTGCTGGGGGTTCTGCTACTTCAACGATGTCGCAATAACGATACTCAAGCTCCGCAAGATGGGGCTCAAGCGCTTCCTGATAATAGATGTGGACCCGCATTTTGGGGATGGGACAAGAGACTTCTTCGGGAACGATCCGGATGTCTTCCACATCAACTTCCACTCCGGATCGCAGAAGGAGTTCGATCACGAGAGGAACAACTACGACTTTGGCATAGGGTGGAACGCGAACGACGAGACGTTTTTGAGGGAGATGGAGAACGCGCTGAAGCTTGCAGAGGGCTTCGATTATGAGGTATGCTTCGTGATCTTCGGGCATGATTCCCATACCGATGATTACGGCGGCTTCGACCTCACGCTGAATGCGTATCCGAAGATGGCGAGCATGATCAAAAAAGCGGTCGATGGCAAACCGCTTGTATTCGTGCTCAGCGGCGGCTCGAATCCTGATGTGGCGCGCCGCGCGATTCCGGATGTGATCGCTGTTCTGGCTGGGCGGTGGCCATATTGAGGATGGCGTCGAGCTGCTACATATGCATACTGGAGAGGGCCGGATTCGAATGCGAGCTCCTCTCACTGCCGGAGGACCGGAGGCTTGAGCTGGTGGAGGGTCTCCTGCAGTTCATGGCAGAGCACATGAGGGATGTGCCTGCCACTGTTGGAACTGAGCGTGAGATCATGCTCAAGCGGATAAGCGGCGTGGCTGATCCATACAGTAAATTGAAGGAGGAGAGCAATGATGTCGCCCGTGAGCTTCTTCCTGTGGCTGAGAGGTTCTACGATCTCAGCGAGGATAAAATGGAGGCCCTTGTCAGGATAGCCGCTGCAGCGAACTCGATGGAGTTCGGGGTGAGGGGTCACGAGTTCGATAACAGGTCATTCTCATCCGTATTCGAGGATACCCTGAGAGAGGATCTGGTCGGCGATCTTGATGCCCTCAAGAAGCTCCTGGCCGGGTCCTCGAGGATATTTTACCTGACAGACAACGCCGGAGAGGTCGTGTTCGATCTCTTCGTGATGGAAAAGCTCAGAGAGATGGGGAAGAGGGTGATCATCGGGCCGAAGGCAGAGCCGGTACTGAATGATGTCACAGCGGACGAGCTGGAAGGAATGACCGATGCGGAGATCGTGCCCACAGGTGGCGTGGTTGGCATCTCCCTGGACAGGATAAACCCTGAGGCGAGGAGGTTGCTTTTCGATCCTGAGTGGCTGGTGATCGCGAAGGGCATGGGCAACTTCGAGACGATAAGCGAGTTTGAGGAGACTCTCCGAGGGAGGCTTATATACATCTTCAGGGCGAAGTGCGAGCCGGTCGCGCGCGCGAACTGTGTTCGCCAGGGATCGCTGGTCGCAAGGGCCTACCTGTAGAGCATATCCTCATCCGCGTACCCCTCGTCCTCTGGCGCCTCGATCTCCTCCGCCTCCTCTTCCTCCTCGATCTCGAGCTGCGAGACGTCTATCTCCATCTGGAGGAGGTTTTTGATGGAGAGCAGCAGGTTCCTGGCCGCGTTCAGATCCACTAGCCTCTCCCCTGATGTCGTCCCGAGGATGCAGAATCCTCTGAGGCCGTAGAGAGGGGCCATGCCCGCTATGATCCCGTTCATCCCGCCTATTATGCTGCTGGGCATAACAGCTATGCCTGCGCTTTTCAGCAGCTCCACGCCATCAGCGTCTGTGGCGGTACCCACAACATTCTCATGAACAGCTCCCACGTATGCTGCGAGCGTCACGACGTCTCTCACATCCATCTCCCTCATATCGCTCAAAATCTCGCCTGCGAGCCTGTTCATGCCCAGGACCTCAAGCGGCTGGGCATCTGACGTGAGCAGAAGGATATCCTCTCTACCCTCCGGAGAGAAGACGTCAACCGTGAAGAGCCTGGCGACCCCATCCTGGATCAGAACCTGCGGAGGGAAGCCGCTGAAGGGCAGCGTCATGATCATTCTGGAATTCGTACAGCTTATCAGGTAATCGACCGCGACCTTCCCGACGCTGCCTATCCCCGGGAAGCTCACAACAGCCACCTTTCTCTCGAAGAGCATCGCCTCAGGGTTGGAAGTGGTGATATAACATGGTTTCGATAGAAAAAGGGGCATCTGGATGAGAAAGCCTTCCGGGAGCCATCTGCAGCCTGTTCGATGATATAGAAAGGCTCCTTCCGGTGAACCGGCGGACCAGTGATCTCGCAGAAAGATGTAGTGCCGGTTGACATTGGTCCGGGTGCTGGAGGTTGCCACTCAGACGATTCGACCACATGAGCCTGTAGAAAATATTGGAGAGATCACTCTCCAACAGCCCAGATGACCCAGTTAACCGGAATTGTTTTGTTGTCTCCGACCGGAAGCACGCCACGATAGAGATTGCCTGTGGATCTGTCGAATATGAACGATTGATCCTTCACGTTATCCAGCTCTGCAAATGTCATCACAGCTCCACGCTCGTAGAGAACCACGTAGAAATCCCCGTTGACCGCCACAGAGGGCACCTCAATTCTCGCAACTCCAAGACCGGCTGGGAATGTGAAGTACTCAAGCTGGATATCCGACCAGTGATACAGGAGATTGAAGTCGCTGTCTCTTATCTCAACTGCTATGGTCCTCGCCGCTGGCAGCTCTGTCTGCGTCTCGTTCCAGCCATCGGTTCCCGGGATGAGCACTGCCTGTACCTTCCAGTTCTGGCTCGGTGCGGTCAGCTTCACCGCCTTCCCAACACCAAGGTCGAAGAAGTGAAGCGTGGTGTTCATCTCCGTCACATTCTTTCCGCTATCCGCCCGAAGAAGCACCGGCTCAGCAGCGACAGTCCCTGTGAAGAGCAGGACTGTGACGCAAAACAAAGCCGCAAACACAATCTGTTTACTCATATTGGTCACCCATCATAATTTTACAGCATACTTATATAGATACTGCTCTGCTGCAGATATTCGACGAATAAAATATCACCACTATCATCCATCTGATAACTTGAAGATGCACCGGTCATGCTGTGCGCTCGTTTCGACTTATCTTTGACCGCGTCGAAGGCCTGGCGAGGGATGAGTGCATTCAGCAACCTCCCGCCTGACCTCCAAATAAATAAGAGCAAATCGCTCTTATCCATCTGATGACTTGAAGAAGCACCAGTCACGCTGTGCGTTCGTGGCGAGCGAATGAGTGCATTCAGCAACCGGCCTGCATATCCTTCAAGTTGCTGAATACATAAGAGTGGAGCGAATATCACAGCCCTTTTGGCTCCTCCTTGGATGCGATCTTGCGGATGAGCGCGAGTATTCCAGGCTTGCTGCTCTGCAATCCGAAGGAGCTGAGCATCTCTCTGTTGAACCTCTCTGTGATCTCGTCGAAGATTCTTTTGTAAGCGATGCAGTAGGGATCCACGCCTCTTATCTCCCCATCTGTGTGGGATATCGCATTGTAAGGACACCCGCCCCTGCAGTATCTGAGGTGCCTGCATTTCCTGCAGTGCACCTCCACGCACTCCCTGAAGCGGTTCATCCGCCTCCATGCTTCAGATCGCTTCAGATCGTCCATTGATGGATGATCTCTCACATCACCCATGACATAATCGGGCATCCCGACAAACCTGTAGCACGGGTATATGCTCCCATCCGGGCCCACAGCGAACGTGTTATCCATGCAGTCCACGAATGTGCACACAGTTCCCCGACCGCTGAAGACGCATCTGCAGAGATCGTTGATGTTCCTCACCTCGATCCTGTCCATGTTCTCGAGGTATCTGTCGAGGAGATAAACTAGAAGCTCCCCGTACTCAGATGGATCGAGGGCCCACCGCTCCGGCTCGTCGCTGCGAAGCGATGGAAGCGCTGGATGGAGCTTCAGGGTCAATCCGTTGCTCATGAAGAAATCGAAGATCTCCTGTTTGTACTTTATGGAGTGCGAGGTGAATGTGCATATGAACTGCACACTCAGGCCGTGATCACGGGCGATGCCGTAGCCGCGCATGGTTCGATCGTAGTAACCCTCTGACCTCTGAAGATCGTTTATCTCCTTCGGGCCGTCCAGGCTTGAGCCGATCGGCACATCATACTCCTTGAGGACTTCAGCCAGCTCAGGCGTTAGCCTCCAGAGGTTCGTCTGCAGTGCAAATGATGGAGTGAGATGTGAAAGGCCATCTGCAAGCAACGGCAGTGCCTTCCTGTAAAACTCCACACCCGCCAGCAGCGGCTCACCGCCGTGGAAGGTGAACGTCACGGGATCATCACGAAAAACCTTCAGCCACTCGACGATCTCTCTCACAGTATCAATGCTCATCACCGGAGATCCCTCCTCCGAGCTCCAGCAGTAGCTGCACTTGGAAGGACATCCCAGAGTGGGAATGATCATAACATGAAAAGGCCTTTTCCTCTGCATTCAGGGTCTGAGAGCATCTCACTGTATTAATAGATTTCCCGGGGAAAACATCACAATGTTAACATACGGAAATACAATGTCAAGATATAAAAATCTCAATACGAGAAAAGCCATAATTGAGTAAAGAAAATAATAAAATAAAAATTTATTTGATGCCCTTAAAGCATCGATCAAGATGCGCGCTGTCCGGCGGTCTCGTGATGATGCTCACGACGATCGTGACAAGAAACGCCAGCGGCAGCGCGACAACTATCGGATCCACCACAGGCCAGGGCATCTGGGTTATCAGCACGTCCCTGCCGAAGATGAATCTGGATATGCCCAGAGCTTCAGCCTCCTTCTTGTGGACGAAGACCATCCACAGGACGCTTGAGAGTGTGCCGGTCACGAGCCCTGCGATCGCGCCCGCTCTTGTGGCCCGCCTCCAGAAGAGAGCGCATGTGTACATGGGAAGAAATGCAGCAGCACACAGTCCGAAGAATATGGATGTGCCCCTGGCGATGATGTTCTCAGGAAGTATGTATCCGAGGACAACAGCGATAACCACAGCCGCTATGATCCCTGCTCTGGTCACCAGTATGGATCCTGTTCCCCTTCTTCCTGTTAGCGTCTCGTAGATATCCCTGCCGATCGCTGTGCCCTGTGCATGGAACTGTGAGCTCGATGTGGACATCGCTGCTGCGAGAAGAGTGAGCATGAAGAGATACACAAACCACTCCGGCATCGCAGCGTTGATGTAAACAGGTATTATGCTGTCAGCGTTCCCCTTCGCAACCTCTATCGCTATCTTGCCCTGTGTGGTGTAGAAGAAGACGTTCGAGAGGGCCCCGACATCAAATGCAACGCCGGTCATTGCAAGTATGAACACGCCGCCTATCAGGACCCCGCGGTTCAGCTCCCTGCTGGATCTCACCGTCATGAATCTCACCGCGAGCTGCGGCATGGCGAGAACCCCAATCCCGACACCGAGAACCACGGTCGATACCAGTGTCCACCACCATGCGCTTCCGAGCGCTGGCATGTTCGTCCAGCCCCTGTGCCCCTGAGCCGCAAGATTCTGGGGAACCAGGTTTGCCATGTCTGTGAGCGCCTGGTGGGCAGCTGTCACCCCTCCGAGATGGACATAGGTCATTATGAGAAGAAATATCATCCCCAGAAACATTATCGTTCCCTGCATCGCATCCGTGTACATGACTCCCTTCAGGCCGCCCCAGACCACATAGGCAGCAATGATGATGGAATACAGAAGCAGCGCGAGGTTGAAGTCTATGGAGAGCGTCGTCTCCATAAACCTTGCAGCTCCGATCAGGACAACAGATGCGTAGAGTGGCATCCCGAGGAAGATCACGAGCCCGCTGAACCACTGGATGAACTGGCTGTCGAACCTCCTGCCCATCAGCTCTGGAAGCGTCATGGCCCCCAGGTTGTAACCCATCCTCCTCGTGCGTTTTCCGTAAATTATGAACGCTATGAATATGCCCACAAAGATGTTCAGAAATGTCAGCCAGAGGAGACCCATGCCGAAGAGCCCAGCCATCCCACCGAATCCCACGATCGCGGATGTGCTGATGAAGGTTGCGCCGTAGCTCATCGCCATTATGTACGGATGGATCTTTCTGCCCGCCACCATGTACCCTTCAGCATCCCTGGTCGTCACCCAGCCCCTGTAGCCCAGGTAGAGCGTGACAAGCAGATAGACAAGAACTATCACATTTAGCAGTAACAGATTCATAAAAATCACATGCCCAGCTCTTTCTCCTGCATCTCCAGCTCCTGGGCCTCCCAGGCAGCCTCCTCCATGATCTCCTGTTTCTCCAGCTCCTCGCCCTTATTCCAGTTGGCGATGCCGTATGAGACGCACAGAACCGTGCTCAAGATGCACAAAAGGTAAACCCCCCATATCCAAGGATCATCTATTCCAAGCACATCGGCACCCTCCTGCAGCTCTCCCGGAGCGTGTATAATGGCAGCATGTTACATATTATCATGATATAAGGGTGTCGGTCAGGAATATATGTTAAAGATTTGCTGTGAGATACAAAAGCGCGTGTTTGCCTTCTGGGAGCAGCATTTACAAAGGGGTCGGGCAGATCAGCAGATCTGCCGTTCGATCTCCTCCTTCACAAGCCTGTGTGCGACTGATGGATCTGCCCTGCCTTTTGTTCTCTTCATGACCTGCCCGACGATGTAGTTTATCGCTCTGGCGTTTCCGCTGAGGTAATCCCTCACCGCCTCCTGTGAGTCTGCAACCGCCTCCCTGACAGCCCTAGCGACATAATCATCATCCGCTCTCTTCAGGCCCATGCTCTCCACGATCTCCCTGGGAGAGCCTCCCCTGTCGAGTATGGTTCTTATAAGAGTGACCGCGATCTCGTCTGTGATCTCATTCTCGGAGAGCATCCTGACTATCTCGAGCATGCTCTCTCTCTTGAAGCTCTCTATGGTCAGATCCCTGTAGTTCAGCTCTCCTTTAAGAACATCTGCGATCCAGACTGCAGCAAGCTTCGGATCGGATCGAGCAGCAACCCACTCGTAGAAGTCAGCGACCTTTATCTCAGATGTGAGGGACTTCGCGTGATCATCGGTTATGCCGTACTGCTCCCTGAAGCGCTCCCTCTTCGCATCCGGAAGCTCTGGAAGCTCGGCCCTTATCCCTGGAACCCAGTCAGCGATCCTAAGAGGAACGAGATCCATCTCGGGGAAGTACCTGTAATCGTGAGCCTCCTCCTTTGTTCTTATCGATACTGTCACGCCGCGAAGCTCATCGTAGTGCCTGGTCTCCTGGACGACCTCGATCCCCCTTCGCTTCAGGTTCCTCTGTCTCGTTATCTCATACGATAACGCCTTCTCGACACCCTTGTGGCTCGAGATGTTCTTGACCTCCACTCTGTCCCCGCCTGCGAGCGATATGTTCGAGTCCACTCTCAAAGAACCCTCGAGATTGCCATCGAATACATCCAGATACTCCAGAATCGTCCTGAGCTTGTCCAGGAAGAGCCTTGCCTCTCTGGGAGATCTGAGATCCGGCTCTGTGACGACCTCAAGCAGCGGCATGCCGCATCGATTGTAATCGACCAGGGTGTACCTTGCTTTGTCTATTGTGCCCGCATGCACCAGTCTTCCCGGATCCTCCTCCATGTGGACCCTGGTTATCCTTATTCTCCGTTCCTGCCCATCATCACCCTTGATGAGGACGTACCCGCCGGTGGCCAGCGGATAATCGTACTGGCTTATCTGGAATCCCTTTGGCAGATCAGGATAGTAGTAGTTCTTCCTGTAGAACATCGTCTCCTCTGCGATGCTGCAGTTCAGCGCCAGTGCGACCTTTATCCCGAACTCAACCGCCTTTCTGTTGATGACAGGAAGTGAACCTGGAAGGCCGAGACAGACAGGGCAGGTGTGTGTGTTCGGAGGAGCATCGTGGTAGCTTGTAGAACAACCGCAGAACATCTTTGACCTGAGCCGGTTGAGCTGGATGTGTATCTCCAGGCCGATCATCACATCATCCATCAGACCACCTCCGGGGATCTGAGATGATACGGGGTCGATTGCTCGTAGGCACTGGCAACCCTGAGAAGCAGAGCCTCGTCGAACGGCCTTGCCATGAGCTGAAGACCGACAGGAAGTCCATCTGAGAAGCCGCAAGGCACGGATATAGCGGGTATTCCTGCAAGATTTATGGGCACCGTGAACACATCCGACATGTAGAGGGATATCGGATCCGTTATTCTCTCACCGATCCTGAAGGCGGGGAATGGCATTGTGGGAGATGCTATGATATCAACCTCTTTCAGCGCATGCTCAAAATCTCTTCTTATGAGAGTTCTCACCTTCAGAGCCTTCAGGTAGTACCGTCCGTAGTAGCCTGCGGAGAGAGCATATGTGCCAAGCAGGATCCTGCGCTTCGTCTCCCTGCCGAACCCCACAGCCCTGATCTCAGAGAAGGTCGTGTGCCAGTCCCTGTCCTCTCCGACCCTCAACCCGTATCTCAACCCGTCGAACCTGGCCAGATTGGATGACGCCTCAGACATCGCTATTATGTAGTACGCAGGAAGCGCGTACTTCGTGTGAGGCAGGCTTATCTTCCTCCAGCTCGCGCCCAGATCCTCCAGAACCGATACAGCGTCCCACACAGCCCGCTCCACTCCCGGATCGACGCCCTCGCCGAAGTATTCCTCTGGAACGCCGATGCGTGTGCCTCTGATCTCACCGCCGATGCTGCTGAGATAGTTCTTTTCAGATGCAACTGATGTGGAATCCCTTGGATCGTGTCCAGCTATGACATCAAGGAGAAGAGCCGCATCCTCAACGGTCTTTGTGATTGGCCCGATCTGCTCGAGAGAGTTCGCGTATGCTATAAGCCCGTAGCGCGAGACCAGCCCGTATGTTGGCTTCAGGCCGACGGTGCCGCAGAAGGATGCGGGGCATCTGACAGATCCGCCTGTGTCAGAGCCCAGTGCACATGGCGCCTCGCCTGCCGCCACAGCAGCAGCAGATCCACCGCTCGACCCCCCGGGCACCCTCTCCAGATCCCATGGGTTCCTTGTCGGGCCGAAGCAGCTCGTCTCTGTCGATGTACCCATGGCGAACTCATCCATGTTCGTCTTCCCGATGATTATGGCGCCCTCTGCCCTGAGCCGCTCTATCACATGGGCATCATACGGCGGGATGAACCCTTTGAGAATCCTCGAGCTGCATGTCGTCTCTATGCCCTTCGTGCATATGTTGTCCTTTATCGCGATCGGTATACCAGCGAGCGCGCCCTTCCAGGGCCTGGCATCGAACTCTCTTGCGGCTTCCAGGGCGCTCTCCTTCGCAAGCGTGGTGAACGCGTTCAGCCTGCTGCGCTCTATCCTCTCGAAGAGCCTGTGAATATATTCCTCAGCAGAGCCTGACCTGATATCCTCCCTCAGCTGTAACAGCATGCTCACACTATCCTCGGGCTTCTGAAGTATCCTTCCTCTCTTCTCGGCGCGTTTCTCAGGGCCTCCTCCTGGGAGAGCGATTCCCCGGGCACATCCTCCCTGAATACGTTTGCAAGGTCCACGACTCTGTACGTCGGCTCGACGCCCTCTGTATCCACCTCATCCAACTGCTGAAAGTAATCCAGAATCGTGTTGAACTGTGCAACAAGCTCCTCCCGCTCCTCCTCGGAGACCCTGATGCTGGCAAGCCAGCTTATGTGCTCGACATCCTTGATGGTGATCATGGTATCCCCACGTGTGAAGTGCAAGACCACAGGCCATGCCGGCATGTGAATCTACTGGGTAATATACCTATCCCGGAGGGTCTGAACTTGTTCGAGGTGGAGCCTCAGTGGAAAAAATACAGGCGATCTCATGTGCTCAGCACCTGGCGGCATGTCTGGTTGCTGGAAGCACCCGTTCGATCTACGGGCCTTCGACTGCGTCGAAGATAAGTCGAAACGAGCGCATAGAAGGGCCAGTGCTTCTTCTGCAGGTTATCAGGTGGATAAGAGCGATTACAGTAAGCCCAGCCTGAACTGGCAGGAAACACGCCCCGGGCTCTGAGGAGATCGCAGGGATCCAGCAACCTTGCCACTGCATGGGCCTGCAAGGAGACGATGTTCTCTGATATGATCACGAAATCCCATGGGCCTGTGTGATCCTGATCTCGTGATTACCGAAAGCGCTCCTCGAACGGCATGGACCTGAGGTAGAACTGCCTGGCATGGACCAGCAGGTCCAGGAGGTAGGAGTAGTTCTCTGCTACTACGGTATAAATGATAGCTTTATATGCTAGAATGATCGATTTTAAATCATGACTTTGAGCGATTTAGAAGAGCGCCGGGCCAGGCAGTTCATCCTCTATTTTCCTACATCAAGAGACAGAGAGCGCTGGCGGCGGCTGGCACGGAAGGCGAGGATGCCACTAAGCCGGTGGATTTACGAGATCGTGGAAGAGCACCTCGCTGAGGGGAGCGACGAAGGAGCAGCCCAAAAATCAGATCTATTCGTCGAGAATCGGAGACTACAGCGCGAGCTCGAAAAGAGCAATGCTCGGATCAAAGAACTCGAGACTGAGATATTCAAGCTTAAAAATCAGTATTTCTCGCATCGAAGCGGATCTCGGGGCCTCGGATCCTTCGATCCGGCACTGCTCGACCTGCTGAAGTCTGGGGAGATCTGGTCGAGTCGCGCGCTGCTGGACGCGCTCGGGGTGGACAGGAGCGATGTTGACGCGATTGAGATCGTGACCAACCAGCTCTATACCCTCTTAGATCTCGGCCTCGTCCAGGAGACAACACGCGGCTGGAGGTGGGTGGGATGATAGATCTCCAGGATTTTCAGCAGGATCTTGAACTCCGAGGAATGAGTCCTACAACCATCAGAGATACTATGTTCAACGTAAAGGCCTATCTGAGATGGAGTGAGAAAGATAGCAGAGATCCCAAAAGTTCAGAGAGCCTGGTGCGTTATCTCCGGTATCTCCGATCCGTCAAAAAACTCCGCTCGACCACAATTAAGAAGACTTTCGGGCGGATCGGTGTATGGATAGACTATCTCGAAGAGATCGGCGAGATCGAATCGAACCCCATGCACAATCTCAAGAAGCGGTACCTTAAAACATACAAGGATCCGGTGAACCACAGGAAACTGATCTCAATCGAGGACGCAGCTCGGATGGTAAGAGCGACGATCGATACTCGAGATCGTGCTATCCTATTGATCCTGCTCAAAACAGGGATACGTGTGAACGAGCTGGCAGCTCTGGATGTAGATGATGTAAATACAGATAACAATTCGATACTTCTGAAGGAGACTGCTAAGCGTTCTAATCGAATCGTCTACTTCGACGACGAAGCAGCTCGAGCACTGAAACGTTGGCTTGCTGTTCGAGCTTCGAGACCAATGCGTAGAAGGGAGAAAGCGCTCTTTCTGAACCGGTTCGGCACGAGGCTGGGAATCTCGTCAATTCAGACCATTGTCACGAAGGCTGCGGAGCGTGTCGGCTTGCACGATCCAAAGTCCGACCGCCCTGAGGATCACTTCTCGCCTCACTGCTGCCGCCACTGGTTTACAACGCACTTAATCCGCTCAGGGATGCCTCGAGACTACATCAAGTGGCTCCGAGGCGACGCGATGAACGAGGCGATCGACATCTACAACCATATCGATCCTGAGGACGTCAAGCGCAGCTACCTGGCGCACATACCGATGCTTGGGGTGTAGCTCACTCAGCTTCAGAAACGGTAATGGTTCCAGGAACTGCACGCTCGTCGTCTTCGAGCACAATCTTTTCACCGAAGTTGTCTATCGTCTCGTTCTTGCAGGTGATTGTGAACAGCTTTATGTCGTCGATACCTCTGAACGCTCTACTGGATGTATAATCAATATAGATATATTTGACCAGATCTGCGTATTCTATAGGATCTCCGATCTTATATGCATCCAGCGCTGTCTCTAGGCTTGTCTTGATGTTTTCAAGCAGATCTTGCTCAGGAGTTGATGTCATTACAATCTCGAGTTCGATATCAACTCTTTGTAACTCAGGCGCGACCCAGAGACGTGGATACGTTCCGTGCCCCATCAGTATATCGAAGCTATAGCTACCTATGTACGATGAGGACACTATTCTCGTGGCATATGGGTGGTCGGCATCGACTATTGCCTTGACCGCATCGCCTGGCATTGTTCCAGCGTAGAAAACAGCATACCCCCGCTTAGTCTGGCCGAGTGGAGTTATATACTGAAACGGGACTTCCAGATGTACTGGTATGTACTGCAGAGTCCTGACCCACACCGGTGCGCCCGACGTGTCGCCAATCTCGAATGTATGACCTTCTGGGCGCAGCGTTGCTCCAAGAACACCGCACGCGGTGATGCCCGCGGCAAGGTTCTCGTATATGGCCGTATCTACACGGCTGCTGATCGATGCTGGATCACCATCGATTACCAGCAGCACATCTCCCTGACCGAGCGTCTCGACCTTAACCTCTCTCACTCCCTCCAGGGCGTCGATATGCTCTCTGATAAGAGGAATGGTGGCGCGGCCATTGGTCCAGATTGCATACAGTGCCCTGCGTCTCAGGTCCTCATCCGACTCCATGTCCGTGCCGCCAGTAAACGCCATATCATTTGTGCATGATGTGATACCAAGCACTGGAGTCCTTATGATCGATATGGCACCGGCATGCACATTCCCTTTAGTGCCAGCTCTGATCGCTCTTGCTGGTGCATATACTTCAAACGCATTCTGAGCCAGTGTTACTGTTTCAGTGGTCTCGAACTCTACGAGTGTGCGGTCATCTCCGACTGCAGCGCATATCGTCCCTGCGGGTATGACGATGTCTGATGGGGCCGGCGTAGGTCTGCTGAACAGAATGGTCCCAGTCGCTCTCTCGCCGGATCTCCTTCCTTCGGGGAGAATCGATTTCACGATCTCGGATAGAGCCTCACCTTCTGCTGTGAGGATGTTTACATCCTTCACCTTCTGCTTCAGCAGCTGCAGGAATATCCAGAATTCAGAAGCGATAGCTTCTGCTAGCACTGCATTGAAGCTAGCAGGAGACGTGTCTTTAAGCAGCGGGTCGCGTGTCGTGATGAACTTCAGCCAGTCCTCGTAAATTTCCTCCGGGGACATGTCGAGAAATTCCATGAACGAGTTCGGCATGACTGTGACCTCCTCTCCGGCCTGAAAGGCCGGAGCTTCCTGTCTCATTGATCTGTTTCATCCAGTATCTCCACAGGCTCTACCCCTCAGTCCGAGGGTGACTCAAGCTTTACTCTGGCCTTCAGGCCGGAGCTTGCGCCCTGCTATTCTCTGTCACTCACGAACCATTTTCAAATCTTTCATTGCTTCACGAAGCTGTGCGTTCAAGCGTGAGAGTGTCGCCTCATTGCCGGCGAATTGTATCTGTACGTCGCCGACATAAGCTCGTACCTCTATCGTGTTTCTCTCCTGAACAGATACAGTTACATTCCGTACTTCGAACTCCGGGAAGATCTCCTTCAGCTCGGCTTCTATATGTCCCCTCAGTGCCTTCAGTGTCGCTACTGTAAGTGGTTCGTTGATGTAATCTCTGATACAGCACCCGAAGTTCGGATGCAGTGGTCTTTCTCCTTTCTTCGTCGCAAGCCAGATCCCGATGCGCTGATATATGCAGTCCACTATGTCAGTAACGCGCGCGATATCACCATGCGGCGTCCTGGCTGGAGAGAGACGCCCGTGACACCGGCAAAACCCGTCGTCGAAAATCATGTTCAACCTGACATCCCCAAATGTCAATTCACTCACCACGCAGGTTACATGTTCCGCCAATTGTCAAATTACCATTGAGTGTCACATCCCCATCCAACGTGATTGTGTTCGCCTTGATCGTGCAGTTACCTTCCTCGAACTCGATGTACGTATCATTCTTGATATCCCACAACCAGCAGTTTCCAGAAGTCCCAAGAAACACTTCCGACCCGTCGTTTCCAGACCTGATCCTGATGCACCCGTCCTTGTAGATCCGGACGGTCGCTGACGTGGGTAGATGTGTGAGCTCAGCAGCGATCTCGCCGTGCTCGTCTGCAATATCATGGTCGTCATCTGCGACCACCCGCACCCGTGCACCGTCCGGCTCACTGGGCTCACTGTGCACGTCGATTGTGCCCGTCGGATACCACCAGATGTGCCCACGCGGATCCTCCTCGACCCTGTTCTCCTCGTAGATCGTACCGTCCTCGTCGAATATCACGATCGAGCCGCAGTGGTGGTGGAACTTGACGCGCCTGCGCTTGTCCAGAACCGTTGGGCTGATATCAGAGAACACCTTCAGCCACGTGCCTGCCTGCAAGTCATCCAAGCAGGTGCATGGTGCGAGCGCATCACATTGAGGTCTGTTGTGGCCGTTCGGACAATCGTGTATCCGGATCCAGTCACGCGTTTTGGGCCACCACTTGAAGCACTCAGGATGCTTGGGAGGAGGAAACTCTACATAGTTTCCATCTTCATTCTTCTTTGGTTCCTCCCAGGGGCAGAGCTTGTACACAAACTCCTGATGCTTATCATCTGCCTCGCTGCGGCAAATCGGCTCCTGCTCAACAGATGTGCACGTACCGAGAACAAGCGCTTCACGCTCGTTGAGCCAGTAGATATAGATCATATCTCCTATCCTGGGGTTCCATGGATGACCCTGCCATAGACCATGATATTGCTGGATGCAGTTGAGCTTGACGAACTTGACAACCTCTGCTTTGCCATCTATCCTGGGCCGGTCGATCAGCTGTACATCAACGACATTGAAGTTCTTATCCTCTGGATACGGTTTCACGTGCGGCCAGACAAATATGACCTCGCATCGATCTACCTGGCCTTTGCGAGAATCCTCGCGCCGAGAGCTATCGATGTTGCGATCTCGCGTGTTCGAAACCAATCTGACCACCAGCTCCGTTTAAGCTAGCTCTTTAAACTCGGGCCAGCCGTACTTCTGGATAGCTTTTTGATTCTTCTCGAAGGTATCTGACCAGTCGACCTGCGGGTACGCTTCGTAGTACCCCTTGTCAAGATATGATTTCGCTAGAAGTTTCCTGACAAACATGCCATCGCCCGTGGCAGGGTTATAGATCAGTGTAATAGATGGATCGCTTTTATACTGCCTGTACGTGATCGATGGGTTCTTTTGCTGAGCGGATTTGAACGCCTTTACGAACACCCAGTCCTCGAGAAGCACGCGGGTTTTCAAGCTCAAACAAAATGCACCCCAGGATACTTGTTGACCTCAGGATCATTCATGATCCTCTCAAAGTTCAGCGAGTAGAAGTTCACGATATCCTCTGTGCCAGACGGTTTGTTCACGCCAAGGAAGTTTGTCGTTACATCCAGCGTAGCAGTGAACCCACCCTCTGCGGATATATCCACAATCCGGCGCGTTACAAGTCCCATTACGGGCCCCATCTCAGCCTCCTCCTCACCATCGCAGACAATAGGGGGAGGCGAGCCGTTCCATGGCCGGTATGCGACCTTGGCAAGCAGCCCGGGCGCTTTGCCAACGACCTTCACTGACGGCACGTCTTTGTACTGCCTGTACCATTCAAGAAGCTTCTCAGCGACCTCCTTGCACCGTTCGTAGTTTGCATTGGGCAGAACAACCGGTGGTGCCCTCATGATGCCATAAGCTTTGAGTTCCCATTCAGGAGCTTCTGCAACTGCATGTATGAGCTGATGAGTCTTTCCCTCCCAGAGCAGCTCCGGCGATCCGCCGTACACATCAACATGGTTACAGTATCCGACCATGTTAGTGGCATATGACCCTCTCAGGACGTTGCCTGTGAGGTTGCTGAACCCGCGCAGATCTGTAGCAGGAACAAACCAGAACTCGTCATTCTCATCAAAGAAGTATATGCTCTCCCCCCAGCATGAGACTTCATACATCGCTGTATCGAAATCTATCGCTTTGCTGAGGTATGGTGTGATATCGTCTGTCGAATCTTTGGCCGGCATGATATGCGCCTTGCCGGTATATTCAAACTCTTTCAGCAGGTCACTCACAATCGTCGAGACCGGAGTACCTGTCTCCCAGGTCATATCTCTCCGCAGGCGAGATGTCATTCCACCCTGCGAGCAGGATCCCTCAATGTAGAGATAGCTCTCATCTGCTTCAGCTTTCTGTATCTCGCCCTGGAAGATCTGCACCTTGCGGGATCTGTTCCCCTCGCAACCACTGCTGTATACTTCTAAGTCTAATCGTACCTTGTTTTTCGGAGCCGTTAGAAATGCACCCATCTGCTCTTCGGTGATCTGCTCGACACTTTTAGGCGCAAACGCTCCCAGAAACCGCTGACCTGCGTTCGAGAGCACGAGATCGTACTTCCCTGGATCCTTCGTTGAGTTCGCGGTCATCTCACAGTGTGCTGATATGAAGTACCGCGAGAAATCATTGCCTTCTATAGTCAGGATTGGACGGACGTGCATGCTGTGCACCACCTTAGTCGCCGCCATTTGCTTCCAGCAGTGTCAGCTCAACCGTGTGGTAGTAATCATCTGTACCAGATGGTTGAGTGATCTCCTTCCTCACAATGTACGTGCACAACCCCTCCGGGAACAGAGCTGTGTACAGCTTCTTGGGTCCGGCTTTCGCGTTTTTGATCGCTTTCAGCTTCTCAGAGATCTCCCCATTCGCACCCTTGAGAACATTGAACTTCATGTTCACAGTCCACACGCCGTCTGGAATGGTACATTGTGTTATTGGCTTTTGCCCAACCGTCTTGTGCACGACGACTTCGAACTCCTGGGTATACCTGATCTCGATAGGATTAGGCTGACCCGCGTCTGGATCGGTTGTGTCTCTTATGCCCAGTTCTATATCATGCACCTTCACGTGCATTGCTTTATCGTAGATCGCAATCTTGCCCTTAGCCACCGGTTCACCAGATTTGGTAACAATCTCGTCTATCAGCTCTCCGAGTCCCGTGTTTTCACCCCCTCATATATGCAATATTCCGGTTGTAGAGATTGTCAAGCTTGTTCCGGAGTGCAAACAATAGTTTATCTGCTGCTTCTGTGCCAAGCCGATGTGCCAGCCGGTCCAGATCCAGCTCGCTGGAAACGTTGCCCACCTCGACATGCACTGTTACCGGTGCGCTGATGTGTATCGGTTCGGCGGCAGGCGATAATACAGCGCGCTCTGTGAACCGCTCCAGCACGGTCTTGCCGCCTGAAACAACTCTCGCTGGAGCAACCTCTTCACCGCGATGCAGCATGACCAGACCGCCGGATATGATCGATCCGCCTATCGCCATCTTCGGAGTCCGGGCAAGAATGTCCTCCGGTACTTTCGACTGGTCGACCTCGATCGGCATCAAACCTGCATCGCCGGGGATCATCATGTCCCATCGTTTCGTCTTAGGATTCCATGAGTAATCGTTACTGTCAGATCCTGTAATGATTGGAGCGGTAGTGACTGAACTGGTTACAGGTACAGGTCCCTCAGGAGGTAAGTTATATCCACCCATGCTGCCTGCAGTTTCGGCATACACGTGTGGAAGCCCTTTAATTTCGTTCCAGACATTCACAACGGAACTAGCGATCCACTTTCCACCAGATAACGCTTCAAGAAAACCTCCAATGAACCCGATTGCAGTAACAATCGCGTCAAAAAGCGGTTTGAACTTTGTGTATAGCGCATCAACCAGCGAGTTCCATATGTTTTTCAGGTCCTCTGTGAACGTGGGCTGCTCCGACCATTTCTGCTGCATTGCGCGGACTGCTTCCGGAACATACGACTCTGGAACTTCCTCGCCAGCCTTGTTGTAGTACTTCCCAGTCTTCTCCTCATATCTGAGACCGTACCTGTCAAGTATTTGCTGGAAATCAAGCCATGCGAGTGCCCTCTTCCCCCCAGGTATCAGCTGAACGACAGACTCGAACAGACCCCATAGCTTACCAGTCAGCCAGTCCCATATACCGGTTATGGTCCTCCAGAGCCGTCGTATGAAATCCACGATAGTTTGAACCAGTCCGGTGAGCAATGAGATCCACTTGTTTACAATTCCAGTGTTTATCCAGATCTTCCTTATGAAGTCGTAGATCCCGATCAGGACTTTTGCTATCAGCGCCAGAGGCGATGCTCCAATCAGAGCATCCAACCCGAGCTTTATCACGCCTTTCCAGTCGCTCTTCCTGATCAGTGATGTTAATGATTTGTATGCATGATCGAACACATCGAGCGCTTTCGTTATGAACGAGAAAAACGTATCCCCGATGCGGGTTGATTTAAGCGTCAAGAATGCTCTGGACACCCGCGTAATGTATGCTTCCACCTTGGTGAATGCTTCCGGCTTGATCCACTGCTCAATACCAAGCCTGACTGACTCTTTCCAGCTGATGTTTTTGATCCTATCGGATATCGACCTGCGGAACGATGTGAATGTATTCAGTATTGATGCAACCGGAGATGTCTTAACAGCTGTATCAATGCTGAGCTTGACCAGGCTCTTCCGATCCAGCCCTTTAATTCGGTCGGACAGGAATTTAGACAACGATTTGACGGCATTCAAACCAGCTGCCACTGGTGACAGTTTGACAGCTGTATCAATGCCGAACTTTACAAGTCCCTTCCAATCACCTTTGCTGATCAACGACGTGAGCGTTTTGCGCATCTGATCAAACTTTTCCATTATATTTTCCACTGATGCAACTATCGTGCCGCCAAATCCAGTCTGCTTGAATGCATTCCATGCCTTCGACACCAGCTGGAACCGCTTCTCAAGTGCGATCAGCAGCAATACCAGTCCAGCGACTGCTATGATCACTATACCCAATGGATTGGCAGTCATTGCTGCATTGAACAACCACTGTGCAGCGGTTACTGCTTTGATCGCGGCAGATTGTGCGTATATCGCGGCGGTGTGTATCGCGCGGCGAACTGTGTCTAAATGAACCAGCTTCGTAACTACCTGGAGGTTCTGAATCATCGAACCGAGCACTGATACCAGGACCAGCCCGATAGCAGCAGCGCCGGACAGCACGGTTGCCCACCCGATAACTGCACCGAGACCGGGGATTTTGCCAATCGCGTCTGAAATCGCCAGAAAAGCCCCGAGAACCTGATTCAGTACTGGAATTACTGTATCGCCGATGGCTGCAGACGTCGCAGCAAGTCTCTTCTGCAGAACTTCGTCCGGACGCATCGCTACGGCTTTTTCGATATCGATCTCCTTTGCCTCGGAGGCGAGCCGTGCTAACCTGGCCTGAGCATGCATTCGAGAAAACCCGAGCCCGAATATGTCCTCGAATATTGTAGCTGCCTCGCCGGTCAGAACCGGGGCAGATATCTCAGACGCCAGCTGCTCTGCACTCGTGATACCTTTCTTTGCCAGCATCTCGCGGTTGGCAAAGAAGTACTTCTCAATAGCTTCAGTGAACTCCTGTGCCTGAGACTGGCCGAGATATGGGGCCTTGCTCAGGACTGTCTGGAACACCGCCATCCTGGACTCACGTCCAGCCGACCAGTCGACCTTCTGAGCCTGCTGGATCCATGCTTCTGCAGCTTTTCTGTCGGTAAGCTTTCTGGCCATCAGGCCAGTGCTCAATGTCGACTGAATGTAGTTTTGAGCGTGCTTTGAGCTCAGACCGACAGCGGTCGCAAATCCGAGCATAGCAGCGCCGCTAGCAGCGAGCGTCGTCCTGAGCGAGGCAAGGCTGTATGATACATCCTTGAGCCATTTCGTGAGACTCGCGCCACCTGTCGCCAGGAACCCCTGAAGCGCATTCTTGAATGAGTACAGTCCGAGATGGAGATACCCAGTTGTTCCCCAGAACTGAGCGAGATCGCGCTGCCGCTTGAACTCATTTGACACGCCGACAAGTGCTGTAGCTATGCTTGGACCAATACTGCGAGCGACCTGCAGCACACTACCCAGCAGGCGCTGGTACTGTTCCACCTGAGGAACTGCTCTGCTGGATACAGCGTTACAGAGGTCCGTAAGATCTCTGGTAGCCAATGCAGCTTCTCTGCGGACCTGTCTGGACGTTTCTTTGACTCGTTCAATATCGTCTGCTCGCGCTTTGAGCGTGACCGATGATGCCCGTGCCAGAGCATCACGCTGCTTTTTCAGTTCCAGCAGCCGGTCGCCAATCTCGTCTATGAGATTGATCCGGATTGTAACTTCTCGCTCGACCATGTTTTAGTGAGATGATTTCATATTCTGTCCAAAGTCCGGAGCTTTGTGTCCGGCCTTTTGTGTCCACAGACTGAGCTTGGGCGTGCCTAATTTCCATCCGGACGCGAAAAATGCCTTTAAATCGTTTTTAAAAGAACCGCAAATAAAAATGACTTCCTCTCCGGACATCTGGCCAGAGTTTGTGCCTTGTTACTCTCTATCTCTTGGCTCTGGCTTTAGCACGGGCACGTCGCGCAATGTCCATTGCAATCGCGATCGCCTGATCGCGCGGTTTTCCAGCTCGAATCTCCTCAGCGATGTTGTGTGCTATCGCACGTCTTGAGTAACCCTCTATAAGTGGCATATTATCTCCTACCGGTACTTCATCTCCTCAAGTACCATCTGTCGCACTCGAGACTCCAGCAGCTCTCTCAAAGGCGCCTGTTTTTCACGTATCTGCTGTGCAAGAACCTCGTGCTCGCGCTTGAGCTTGAAATAATCCTGAACGCTCATTGCGTCATCTGTGCTCGAAATTTCGCTGCGCTCGACCAGACCACCACCCCCTTTAATCTGTGCATCCTCCATGCTTGCGAGCGCGAGAAACATGAGCTGTACTGGGGTCAGCAATTCGACTGGGCCCAGACCGCTTCCGGTACAGGCTATCCTGCTCCAGATTGCGCCTTCTTCGCTGAGAAAAAATCCTCCACGTCCGACCATCTCGCAGTGGACGCACCGATTATAGCCATACCTATCTGTAGCAGTGAGTATCCTCTGAGCTCTTCAACCATCGCAGACACATCACAGTCCTCACAGCCCTTCCCACCACACCTGCAGTCTGGATCAGGTATTATTCCGGCTTTGCAAACCTCCGCAAGGAAGAGCTTGAATCGTGGATCGAAAGCTCTGCTCGCTTTTGCAGCAATTTCAGAGGACACCTTTCCGGCCTGGATATTCGAGATATCGCTTTCGGAAAGGTTCATTGATGCGATTTCAGATAGCGCCTCCTCAAGTGTGTATCCGACACGGTTTTCAATTCGTGCCAGAGTCACATCTGAGATTGCATGAACCCTCACGATAGCTCCACCGTACTGATCGAGCTTTACCTCTTCCTCATACCTGACACCCATCAGAGTCTTCTTTCGAGTAAGATAGTTAGAAGACAGTGCATATCCCTCCTAAAAAGAGCAAGAGCGAAGGTGACCTCCTCTCCGGCCTGAAAGGCCGAAGCTTCCTGTCTCATTGATCTGTTTCATCCAGTATCTCCACAGGCTCTACCCCTCAGTCCGAGGGTGATTCGGGCTTACTCCGGCCTGAAGATCTCTATCACCCCACTCCATGTTGTGTTATCTTGGTAGCATGCGGCAGAACTTGAAATCTACCGATGATACCACGGATGCCTTCTCCGGTACCTCTCTGCCAAACTTGGTAACCTTACAGTCAATCAGCGCCTCGATGTGGCCAACATCTACTGCTTTGGAAACTATGCTTTCTGCAAGCTCCTGAGCACTCCTCGTAGTGAATCCCGCCTGAGTCACCTCTGGTGTTCGGCTGCCCTGGACCTCAAGAATGTAGATGTCAAAGTAGTACGGTGTTCCTTCGTCCATCTGGTTTAGCAGCGTTCTTTTGAGAAGCAGCACTTCAGACTTGGTCATTACGTTTGTGCCGTTCACGAGGAACGATGCATATGTAAATGAACCAGAGTATGTCTGCTCGTGTGCAGGCAGAGCATATGGATCATGAGAGCCAGTTCCGTGCTCATCTGAGACGTTTATGTTCTTGTCATATCGGATTGTACGAAGTGGGAAGTACATTCCTGCGATATCAATCAGTATGTCCATCCCGGAAATATTGTGAAGGACCGTGCCTTCCTTCGTCATGAAATCCGAGTACGGGTGCCGGCCCTTCGAAGCGTATGCACTTCTGACAGTTGCCATTATTTATCACCTCACTCAGCAATTGCCTCGGTGTTGTAGTATCCCACACCGATCCAGGTGTACACGCGCTCGATATGTCCGACCGGCTGGATCTTGAGCGTGATATCAACAGCGTTGTGATCGGACGCATTCGGCGTGACCATCAGATCGTACGTATCGAGGACTGATGCTCTGCAGAGCCGGTCGAGCAGCACGTCTATGGACGTTTTCATTCGTGCAAGATTTGTCCGAGTGCGTTTCTCGTTCAGGAAGTACTTCACGATCTGATCAACCCACACGATCACCTGACATATCGTCCGGACGTCCACCGTGCGCCGGAATGAATCATCTGGATCGGTCGAGACACCCACGTACGGATGTACGCCTGTACCTTTAACGAGCACCTCTACGCCATTGTACGTGAGGAGCTCCCTCTCGGGCTCGTTCCACTGGAATAGCAGCCCGTTGACTCCCTTCAGGCTGTTGCTTGCTGTGGCGGGCGAGACTCCGAGGCCGAGTGATGCTTCCTGGCCGGCCCTAGCGCCTGCCAGATCCTTCTCAGTGTTATCATAACCGTTCGATATCAGCGTCAGGAAAAGGTTCGTGTATCCTTCCTTGAAGTCGACGATCTGCTGTGCGGTCGCATCGGCAGGCAGCGTAACAAATCCCTGGCATGGTTTCTTGAGGTTGCCCATCTGCCAAAGGAACTGATCCAGGAGGGCTACGATATCCCACTGCCCCTCGGTTGCTTCGTAAGCAGTCGTGAACACCGCACTTGGTATGACCGTATCAGGCAGCTTCTCGAGAACGCTGTTAAACGCGGCCTCCCAGTCATCAATCGTTATTGGAGCTCCATCCGATCCGCCTTCCATGTTCGTTGCGCCAATCGGTTTCGGAAGCCTCGTGGCACCGACATCGATCTCGAAGGTGCATACAGGATCGTTCTTCATCTTTGCTGCCATCATCGTCAGCGACATGAGGTTGTTGTACGATACCGGCAGCTTGCCTTCCTCTCTGATCGTGACCTTCCGGCTCTTGTACTTGTACCGTACCTCGACCTGCTCGTTGGTGTCTGGCCACTCCCCAGTCGCAAAGGTCAGCGTGCCGCTGGTTTTATCGAGCAGAACTTCACCAGGATCGGGTGTGCCGGAGTAGATGATTGTCTTGGAGGCCCCGTCCACCTTCACATGATTCAGCGGCGATTCAACCAAGTTATCGTACATCAGCGCATAGGGTGTCGTCACGTTGCTACCGTTGCCGTTGAAGATCTCCTTCTTTGTGCCATCCAGGTCGCCGTATGTGATGGTAATTGTCGGGATGTTGCCCCATGTACCTGGCCCTCTCGCGACGAATTTCCCGCAAGGATTATCTTGCCCATCGACCACTTCCAGTTCAGCTGTCTTGTATCCTTCGCCCAGCACGCGGACACCATACACGATCGCGCAACCCTGAGCAGCTGCAAGTTCAAGCCCCTCTCGGAGTGGCCCGTCACCAAACGTGCGCCTGATCAGGCTGGGCGTGTTACCCGCGATACCGTACGGTTCCATTGCAGGACCGCGGCTGGAGGTGCCTATCCCGACAACAACTCCACGCCCGACTATCACGGGAACAGTCCCGATTGACTCCAGCGTTACGACATGCCGCAGGAAGTCGTACTGGTTGCCTAACGTTATTACAGACATGCCCTAAACCTCTGGAACTTCAACATCAATTCTCATAGATCTCGCAGTATCCAGCCCGAACTCCTTTACGAGCTTCTGATACTTCTCTCTCGATATCAGACCCGCCTGTAGCGCGTCTGCTACCCTCATTTTCACAGTTTTCAAACCGTTCACCTCTCCCTAAAAACGTAACTTAACTTAAGGCGCAGCAATGTGCGCCTTCAGTATGACTGTCAGCTCTCCGTCGAGCACCTCTCTGACGAGTTCCAGTGGACGTGAGTCATGCAGCTCGCCATCATCGAGAGGCGTCTGGGATTGTAAGTGGGTGTACACCCGCTTGATGTAATCCTCATCGGGTATACCGCTGACCTCATACTCAAACAGGAGGTCGACCTGCGCCCAGTAAAGTGTACGACCATCATCTAACCTCTCAGGAGGTAACAGTATCGAGTTCAGGATCTCAAGGAACCTGACGCCATCCAGAGCGATGACCATATTGCGGCGCGTCTGAAGGCATTGCTTCACAAACTCGTACCACATCGTCTCCAGCTCGGCTTTACTGTACGCTCGCAGAACGACATTCATTGTTGCACGATGGTATTCGCCCCAGACATCATCAACTGTGCCATCTTGATTCGGGACTCTCCTTAATGGTGCCCAGGAATAGAGTGATGGCGTGCCTGCTGATGAGAAGTAGAAAGTGATGGCAGGGGCTTCGAGGTTCGGCACAATATCGTCTGTCTCTATGACAGGATAGCTCTGCCCGCCCAGACACGACGGCAACCATTGCAGAATTTTTCTCTTACGAGCTGGAGATATTGGTATCATAGGATCTCCTGGAGTTTAGATTTTCGCCAGTCTTTGAACTCCGATGCCCAATTGGGGACGCTTCTCATATCGAACTCCTGTGGATACAGGTTCTCCATCTCGAGCATGATCTTCTCAGCGCGGCTGAGAACCACGAATGCTGTTATTTGGGATGTCGTCTGCGCTTCGCCCTTCAGCGCCCCTCTGTATCGGACTGCTTTTATTGGATTGCCTTGGACGGTTGCAGTTACTTTTGACTCCAGATCGAAATCCTTTCCAATTGCGGAAACTAACGTGCACTCAACTTCTCTTACAACGCGCACTGCGGAGCGTATATTTGTGGACCTGTCTCGGTTTGTTTGAATCGCTGTAATTGTTTTAGACGATACAACACGACTTGTACGAACTGCCGTGATCACATTCGTGTTCATTATAAACGTTTTAGCTATCGCAGAACGTATACGTGATCGGGATCCCTGATCTGTGCGTATGGCAGTCTTTATGCCAGCAGTCTGATTTCTGATGGCAGTTGGTGGTATGACCACATATGCAAGCAAACGAGCTTTTTTCTCCCTCACACCCTTTATAAACGAGGTGATCTGTGAGAACTGACTTCTGAGTACCCACGGTGCTTCATGTACAACCGCAGTGATTTTGGATGTTGCCACACGAGTCTGTCTTACAGCTGCTGTAATGTGTGACGATTGCTCAATATTCTTTTCCAGCGGAATCACTTTATACATGTTGGAACGCCAGTTGCCGCATGGCGGCCCAATATTTACCAGTGTGCTGTTACCCCAGTTGGGTGTGTCACCTGGATACGTGATGATGTAGATTACATTCGCTTTTATGTTGCAATTGAAGCTCTTCCAAGCATAGCATCGTCGATCCTCTGGGGATTTGAATGCGAGCTGTTGTTTGTGACCTGCCTCAGGAGGAATCTTGTAAAACCAGTAGTATCCCGGAGGCCACTCTTGGAACTTCAGTCCTGCATCATCTTCGCCAGGCCTTCTCGCCCAGAACCAGGTTCTCCACGGTTTATCTGGGAACGCATTCGGCCACCAGAGCGTCATACGCCGCCCTCAATGATTTTGTACTGTGGAACATCAGATTCGGTGCGCTGCCCCAACACCACATAAGATGTCTCCAGATCGCTTGTGCAGGTTGGTATTACCGATTGTACCGAGACAACTGGCTCGATTCTGGTAGCTTCGGTGGTGAACGAATCGCCCAGATCAACCGACCGCAAAATAGTCGATAAGCCGTTTGAAGTTTCGACGACCATCATCAGCTCTGCGTGACTCGACTGATCCGAGACGATCAGCTCCTTGATAGCGCCATTCACCACTGCAATCCTGTGCCACGAATCACCACAGTCTGTAGAACGCCAGAGTTCGCTTCCACAACCCACGAAAATAGCCAGCGGATTGCATGCTATTGCAGGGTACCATTTGTCACGATATGATGATGCGTTAAAGATGGACTCCCAATCGACGGGGATGGACAGAAGTTTGACTGGGTAATCATCAAATCCGCTCGCTCCAAAGGATTCCTCCCATCCCAATGGCGACCCACTTGGTTGAGATTTAGCAGCCATTGTGCTGTACGGATAATCGCAGATCCCAGATGCTCCAAACGTCTCCTCCCAGCCGAGTGATCTGCTGAAGGGCTGAAGTTCAATATCGCATCGATAAACACGTTTGTCCGCGGCATATGTGAAGAGTCTCCACCAGACTTCACTCATCCGAACAGTGGAAATTTTCTTCACACCATTAAGATGGTTTACACCGACACGCGACCAGTGCCATCCAGCATCTATAGTTGCATATATTCCATCTTCAGCTGCAAAAATTGCCTGACCATCGTCCAGGAAGTGTATCTGATATATCTCGGCATCGTGCGTGTGGACAAGCTCGTAGTTCTGCAAATCAACGGTCCGGAAGAGCTGATACTGCCCGGATTCGGTGCGGGTTAATACAACCCATACTCTGTGATATATCTCTATGCTAGACAGTATCACTGCTCCTGGTATCGGAGATGACATGCTCCACCATCCGCCGGTTGAGGTCTCTTCCGCATCAGATACGCCTCTTGAGAACACTCGATCGCCAGACCCGACGACGAGCGTGACCTCTTCGATTTCAGGCATCTACTCTATCCTCCTGGCAATCCTGGCACGTATTCCAGCATTA
Organism: Methanothrix sp.; assembly: GCA_029907715.1. Lineage (NCBI taxonomy): Archaea > Methanobacteriati > Methanobacteriota > Methanomicrobia > Methanotrichales > Methanotrichaceae > Methanothrix > Methanothrix sp. Next base: position 27,748 of record JARYLI010000004.1, on the reverse strand, counting down.
GCTTCTCTGCGGCTTCTCACTGCCGCCTTAATGCTGCTGTTCAGCTCAGAAGAGATGGTGACTCTTGCAGAGATTCTACCAGTCATCTCGAACGTTCTAGATATTGCAGCACTCACGCTTGCATTCAGCTCGCAATCAGCGCGTATTGCTGAAATGAGATCGCATAGAGCAAGCCGCTCAGATCGAATTGTAGCACATAATGATAATTCTGCAATCGGCTGGCTCTGGATTGCAGCATACAGTCTCGCGGAAAGGTCACGTTCAGCACGAATTGTTGATTGAATATATGATGTTGCATCTCTTTGAGTGCAGAATGCAACTAAGATCCCTGACGCTTCTGTTCTTTGCCACGCCACAGTAGCTGATATGGCTGTTGAGCATTCAGCGTCTGACCTAATAGCTGCTCTGATAGCATACTCTGCTGTGGCATCTCCTCGCACATATGCGGTGATGTAGCTATCCACAAGTGTTAGCTTCAGATCATACTCAACTCCAGCCGCAAAAAGACCCGGCAGAGTATTGTTCAGCAGTTTGATTCTATCACGCGCTACACGTATTGCGTTTGCATCTCGGAACGTAATTACAGCTCTTGCCGGATAGACCGATTTGATGATTGTCACGCCCGGCATGTCGAGGAGTATATCAATGACTTCCTGACATGCCGGTATCGTACCGCTACCTATCAGCGCTTTGATGTACGTCTGGAGACGTTTACGGTATTCAAAATCAGATTCGCCCGCGAGTCGGGGTAGATTATATAATACACCCCACACATCGTCCAGCGATGGCAGAATGCTGTCACGTTTCCCTGTAGCATACTCGATCTTGTTGAACAGCGAAAACGCTTGAATTCCCTGCTGCAGGAAGTCGAAGTACGTGGCCAAACCGCGGACGATCGTATCGAATACTGGCAGCGGCTCGCTGGGTAGTTCGTGTATTATCTTCGCTCGGATGCGGACGCTTCGCTCCTTAACAATGTGACTGTATGAAACACCAGCATAGTGGTCTTTGCCATAAAGCGTGCGGCCGTAAAACGACATGCGACTTCCTCTCCGGCCTTCAGGCCGGAGCTTGTACCCTGTCACTCTCTGTCAGAGAACTTCTTTACGAGCTCGAATGGTACGCTATTAGCTCGCGGCTATTGAACTTGATCATGAACTTGTCTTTAATGCCTATGTTATACACCACGTCCTCCCAGGCCTGGTCGCCCTGCATGATGACCGTCACGTCCTTGAACATCACCAGCTCCTCTCCATGCTGGAGATGCACCAGAATCGCGGGCGAGCGTGTAGGTACCGCAAACTCACCGCGAGCATTCAGCAGCTTCGCCAGATTCTCATCGACCGGCACCCATCCTGCGCAGACAATGTCGAGAGGAGTCGTCTCACCCCAAAGGGTGCTTTCACCGGTGCGTGGATCTATCTCGAACTCTTCGTGCCCGTCTTTGTACTTCCGCCACCAGATATATGCGGTGGGAGCTCGCCATAAATTCGGGCCGATCTGTGGTATGTAATCCCCCCAGCTAAATTTCTGTCCATCTTATTCCAATCGTCAGCTCTGGTTTCTCCCCGAATGCCGTGTCTGGTGCTATCACCAGCTGCGTGACAACGAGCTTTGTCACCTTGGATGATGACGACGGCGTGATCACTGTGCTGTCGAACAGGAGTGGATTTGTGCTGGTGAACTGGTCTGCGTCTGCACAGGGTGTCGTCTGGTCTTTGTAATACGGGTGGCCGTACTGCGAGTCCTTGATATCGTATCCAGTCAGTCCAGATATACCGGTGGGCGCTGCATAGTTCGCTACAGGACAGCCATGGTCGCCGGAATCACGCAGTGCGACCTGCACGCACCCGCTTCCCAGCTGCCAGTCCTGTTTTATAGTGCCCGATGTGAAATACCTCCAGTTCGATAGCTGACTGTACGATCCCCCGACAACTTCTGCGCCCGTATACATCCAGCAGCTGCGGTACAGCTGTCCGCTGGGCGGAATGTTGCATGGGTACTCCAGACCAGGATCGCGCTGGCTGGGTATTGCAGTGTTGTACCGCTGCACAGTTAACGGCACCTTCGTGCCGGGCTCTACTCCATAATATCCCACAATTTGCACAATTGCTGCCATATTCTCACCTTAATGGAAAAGAATTGGAACGCGACAATCTCAACCGGCCGAAGAAGATACTTTAAAGGCTGGCTAGAATCTCATCTGCCAGATTATCTTCAAGCTCGTCCAGGATACGCTGCCCAAGCCCGTCGAATACCGGACCGAACACGGGCCGAGCAGGAATCTTCGACGTGCCGTGTTCGTTGTAGAACACGTATTCAGCTACCTCCGGATTGAACACTCCTATTTCTGCGACGTTGTCGGAGACGCGGATCTCGATACTGTTCCGGTATGTCCATGTATCCCGCAGCGTCAGACCATGACCTTTTCTCCGAATGGTCGATGGTGCGTTCGGCGGCGGTACGCCTGAGTCAATGCACTCCTCGATCGCCTGCTTGAGTGCTCCGGCGGCGTTTAGGAGTTGTTGCGAAAAATCCATGCAGATGCCCTCACAGAATTATCGCCTGGTTGCCGACATTGGGGAAGTACGAAACGAGAGCATACATCTGCGTCAATCGCAGACCGCCATCTAGAGTGTATACCCCAGCCAGAAGATTAGTGATATCATACCACGCACGCTTTGCTCTGCGGATACCGTTTGCGATAGTATACGATCACATACATGACATCGCTGTTAAAACCACCATATGCACTTTTATAAAAATATGCCCCAATTTTTGTTTGCAGTAAATCTGGAGGCTTCCATTTCGCACCTGTATAGGGATTTGTATCAAATATCCGATACGAGAACCTCCTATTATAATATCCAGACGTGAAAAATGTCGCACCGATGTACGCAGTTCCGGATTGCAGGATCTTCAGACCAGTGGAAGACGGACTACCTATCGACCCTGAATAGAAAAGGTTCCAAATCGCCGATACTCTCTCGATGTAGCACTTCCTGTTAAATGGTGTTATCGTGAAAAAGACATCTTTTGACGACGACGGGCCCCAAAATGTATCCCCATCTCGTGCCCACATCGCATCATCCACTTTCTGGTAATCAGTTCCACTCCCACCCTGATAATCTGCAATTGGCACAAGAACATCATAATCACAAAGCGAAGTACTATCGTAATCGACCTCCACCCATACCCGATACACATATGTGTGGTAATCGCCTGGATTTGTCAATGTTAATGATATACGTTCACAGCAGTTCAGTATGTCTTCCGGACGCCAGCTAGTACCGGTCAGCGGGCATGTTGTCATTGTATATGTGAGCGTGTTTATGTTACCGTTGGGCGTGGAAATCGTCTGAGAAAGCACCGCCGAGTACGAACCGTTGACTTCACGAGCCTGCAAAGCGATCGTGCCAACATCCGCGCCTATACTTCGTGTATTCTTTATTCTAATCTTTACAGACACGCTGTTAATCGTTAGAGCCGGACAGAATGCATTCATCCTGTATATATCTGTTCCAGATTGATCCGTCCTAACGTGTACATATGTCGAATCCGAGGAATCAATGATCTGTGTGTGGTTAGGTGTGCCGGTTGATGGTAGCTGCCCCTGTACTGTATAGTTCGGCAGAATTTCCATTGTTGCCACTGTTACCACCTACACTACGCTGAGCGATATATTGAGCCTGGTTATGGTCGAGCACGACTCGATGATAAACACGACCCAATCACCGGCGGAAAACGTCTTTCTGGTCCAGCTACTACAATCAGTGGAGTACTTCTGCGCGCTGGACAGGGTCGGTTTTGCGGATCCACACTGGTCATATGTCGTGGGATAGCTGCTGTACGTGGCATATTTCACGTTCACCACGACACTCCCTGTCGTATCTGCAACCATCTGCAATCCTGTTATGGTGGTAGCTGCGTTCGGTAGCTGCACCCATATAACCTGGTTTGCTTCCAGAACATATCCACCATTCTCGAACTGGACATTTATAGCCCGTGATACGTTGATCGCATTTATCGCAGCCCTGACCGCCTTTTCAGACGGGATGTTGCTGTCACTACCAGGACTACCAACGCTTGTCACTACCGGCACAACGGTACCTGGTGTGTGTCTCGATGTTGTATCGTGACGCGTGGTGTTGAGATACTGAGTATGATCATCGTCACCGAGACCGCCTATCGAGCCATGATCGACCACCGACGAGCCATGTCGAGCGGTTGTGTCGTGACGCGTGGTGTTGAGGTACTGAGTATGATCATCTGCCGTGAGGTTCGATAGCGTACTATGGCTTATCTGAGCACCGTCTCCACCAGCATGGTCATGAAGGTCCCCATTTGTTACACCTTTTGAGCTCGGCGCGTAGAGCGAATCAAAATAGCTCTTAAGAGTCGCTTTGATATTGGACCATGTGAGCCGTTTCGGACCATAGGATGCCGCTGAATCAATGAGGAACGTCTCGTCAGCGTCGACAGGTGTTGCTTTAGATGTCAGAGCGTGCATCTGTGTGGCGAGGTTTGTCATATCGTTGACAGCAGTTCTCACGGCCTTCTCTGAAGGAATGTTGCTGTCACTACCAGGACTACCAACGCTTGTCACTACCGGCACAACGGTACCTGGTGTGTGTCTCGATGTTGTATCGTGACGCGTGGTGTTGAGATACTGAGTATGATCATCGTCACCGAGACCGCCTATCGAGCCATGATCGACCACCGACGAGCCATGTCGAGCGGTTGTGTCGTGACGCGTGGTGTTGAGGTACTGAGTATGATCATCTGCCGTGAGGTTCGATAGCGTACTATGGCTTATCTGAGCACCGTCTCCACCATAGTGATCATGATTATTCCCGTTTGTAACACCGAGCAAATTGAATACATCACGCACTGCTTTTTCCGAGGGGACCTTGGAATTGCTCCCGGGATTGCCGAGCGTAGTGACTATATCAGATAAATTGAGCTTCGTGTCTGCAAGTGTACGTACTGCAGCTTCAGAGGGTACATGCGAGTTGTCTCCAGGGGAGCCCACAGACGTTACGATGTCGCCCACAAGCACCGGGTCCTCAACGCCCGCTGCAAACTCCCATATATACGATGCCTGAATTGTTTCTGTCTCTGCCGGTACAAATACAACCCCGAGTATTACACCGTCGGGAATTTCTTCAGGAGGCGATGGCGAAATGTAGCCTGTCCAGCTGGGCAGCTGATTAGGATTTATAATTTCGGCCGGCACACCAGTGAGAACCTGTGCATTTCCAGAGGTGTCCCTGTATATCACATCGATGCGGTACAGCGTCTCGTCTGAGGGCGATATATTGACTGTCTGCTCAGATACATCGAGAACGTCCGGACCAATCCGGATGGTTCCTGCCGAAACAACTACTGCCATGCTGGGCGGATCAGTGGAGAAGATAGCATTGCCGCTGATCACCCCTACGCCACGAAGAGCTCTCGAGAGCACTTCAATGTGCGTCGGAAGAATGCATTGATTGGTCCGTGGCGACAGATACTTGATATCAGTCATCCGCACTCGCCTCTATTCAGTTCTAGCGTTTCTTACCAGCTTCTTTCTGTCTCTTCTTAGAACCGCCAGCATTCGATTTCTTTTCTATATTTGGTGTCTCAGATTTGGGTCGTATCCATCCCTTTTCAGAGTCGTATCTCCAGCTGTCCATCTTTGCGCCTCCTGATTTCTTATCCCGGGCATCCCGGCTCTGGCTCAGGCATTATACCACTTGAGAAGATCTCCCGCCAGTTGCTCTCGAGCCAGTCCTGGACCGCAGGACCAATGCTCAGGACCTCTTCGCCAGCCACCAGCCCTGCGTCTGCTTGTAGTGATCCCAATTGCAAAACTTCACCCCGAAAGCTGTATCCCACATCTGTTTTTCAAGCTCTGACTCACACATCCGAAGATCCGCCAGCCACCATGCGATCTGTGGAGACACGATGATCATGTAATAGAGATCTCCTGATGCAAAATCCAGCATTTGCGTCTTCCTCACGTGAATGTTTTGAGCAATGTCACTAAGAGAACCACAAGAAATGTCAGTACACCGATAGATCCCAAGAGCTGGTTCTGCCATTGCTCCAGCTTGTTGATACGACAATCATGATCGCTGAGCTGGAGCGAGATCTTCTCAAGCAGCGACTGTATGTTCATCGTCCGCTCGTCGATTCGAGAAATCCGGGCTTCAAGCGAATTGTTCTCCACTGCGATCACCAGCTACAATTCAGAACTTGATCTCTTCGTGAGTGTAGAACCTGAGAAAGATGTTGACCACTGCCAGGATCGCTGCCTGTTCCTCTGGAGAAATTGTGAACCCGTTAACAGATTGTATGATCATGGCAAGCAAAGCGATCAGGTTCACCCAAAATGTTTTTGACATGTAGTAAGGCTTGCGCATTTTTCCACCTTCGTCTCATGCACAGTTATATATCCGGAACGGCTGTGTGTTCTCAAATTCGAGATCAACCGCGGAGGTTCGTGCTCTTATGTACACCTCCACGAGCTTGCCGTTCTGATGCGGATCGATGAATCTTATTCGACTGCCTATCGGTATGACCTCTTCTGTGTAGATGTCATAATCCGTCTGCATATACCCGCTGCCGGCCTGGTCTCGGAGAATACGTGTTCTGGGAAAACAGATCATCTCGAACGGCCGGAGTGTTTCTCGATAGAGCGGAGCTCCTTCTGGAGATATACACTCGATCGTGATCCTGCAGTCTAACCCATCAACCGTCACTGCTGGAAGGGATTTGAAGACCGATCTGGTGGCAAGTCGTCCTGGCTGAGCAAACGCTAACACTTCCTGGTCAAAGGAAATAGTTCCTGATGTGATCTCATGACCCGGAACAGGCTCAGTTACAGCAGCGAGCCTGAACTCGGATGGTGCGTTTGGAGAAAGCGCCACAGGAGGAACACCAGAGAACAGTATCCAGCGGTCAGTGTCTACCCAGTGTGCATTGATAACTCCAGTCTTGAACTCGTTGAAGAAAATTCGGTCTATGTATCTCACTGCTGCATCCCGCCACTCATGTGACTTCCTCTCCGGCCTGAAGGCCGGAGCTTCCTGTCTCATTGATCTGTTTCATCCAGTATCTCCACAGGCTCTACCCCTCAGTCCGAGGGTGATTCGGGCTTACTCCGGCCTGAAGACCGGAGTTTGCGCCCTGCTATTCTCTGTCATGCTGGAGAGTATATCCAGAACGGTTATCATGCTGGCCGATCCAGAACCGAAGCTTTCTGGGCATCGATGATGATGCTTTTGGTGTAAGAGTTGTGTTCAGAGCCAGGTACCGCAGCTCGTGTGCCTTCTTGCGCCAGGCCTCTGCCTTCTGGCTCAGGCTCGCTGACGACCCGCCCATCGACTTATCGACGAGCCCTGCATACATTCCCGCAATGGATTCTGCACAGTACGATGCTGCAAGCAGTACATTCTGGTTTGCTCTGGCCAGATAGTACTCAATCTCTGCATCTGTGAGGAGCTCCAGGCTCTCATCTTTTCCGAGCTCAAGCCTCACAGCGTCGATTTTTCGTTCCGCCGGTCTGCCAGTATAGGTTGCCTGCTCTGAACTCAATTCAATCCCACGCTAATCTGCTATTCAGCTCCATGATGTCTGCCCGACAACCATCACCGCAACATAGTCAGACGATGCAGATTCAGGGATGATATTGAACCCGGAAGAGGTCGGGTTGTCCCATGCCAGACCCAACGAAGCAGACGCTCCCTTGTGTGATATGAACACAAGATATTCGTCGTCATACCACTCTTCATCGCCAAGACCGATTGCTCCGTAGCCGACTTCTCCATTGGGTAAACCGCAGAGCGTGTTCAGCGTACCGTTACCTGCAAGCACTCTGCTGAGTCTGCCCGCAGTATCGCTCGTGATCGTGAGAACTCCGTTAACCACGCTCGCTGTGCATCCATCTATATCTTTGTTGATCAGCGCGGCAATTTCCGCTGGTGTAACCGCTTTAATGTCGGCACAGTCACCCGTGCCGTCGGTATCAGTTCCGTAATCAGGCCCGATCTTGAGTTCGTCACAGCAATCGTGATCTGCGGCATGTGTTATGCGGATCTTCGAAGAGGTGCCGAGTGTGGGGCTGGCTATCACGTAGTGGTCTGTGTCAAACGCAACCGTGACGCCTGATTTCTTGCCGCCCAGCGCTCTTATCTTGGCCTGCATCTCGGTTGCAATTTTAGCGCCTGTGTCGCATCCAGTCCAGTCACATGTTACTGTCTCAGCTGTGTCGCCATCCACGGATATCTTGAACTTATTATCTACCTCCCCAGTCATGTCTGTAGATGCGCCCGAGCCGCCTGTGTGGTATCCGGCGGTACAGTGCAGCGTTGCCGTCTGTACAGAACCATCATCTATAGTGAGTTTGATTGTCCCGCCGTTGCCGACTGCACTCATGTCAACAGCCGAACTCATACCGGTGATCTGAGCTGCAGTATCATCTGTGAAGGAAATTGGTGTTTTACCCCAGCCGTTAAGCTGAATGAGTGCACTGAGGACACGTGGTGGCCATCGGACTGGCAGCAGTGCTGAAATTGCGTTCAAATCGTCTGCAGTCGATGTAACTTTTGTGAGCTTTCCGGTCTCGTCTGGCAGGTGCAGTTCCCTGATCTCTGCTCTACGTGTATATAGCGAATCAAGCTTTGTCTTGCCCCAGAGAGTCTCAAATATCCTCATCGCCTGACCTCCTCATGTTCGTCTTTCTCACTCCCTCGGATGGATACACAAATCCGCCTGCGATTAATCTGTCAAGAACATCTGCAGGTATGCTTGCTGCTTCCTTAGAAGGGATGACCTGACCCCGAGCATAAACTCTCAGGGTCTTGCCATCATGCCGCTGGAAGCGTCTCACTACAACATATTCCATCCGGATCGCCCTCATGCGATTGCGTTCTTCATGAAGAGCCCAGCATCCGGCGCGACCACCACGGGGCACCAGCACTGGAATCCCTGGTAGTAGGTGGTGTGCGAGTGCAGATCAGGCACCTGCGTAATCGCGGTATCAAACCCTCCCAGGGGCTCGTTGAACGAGAGGTTCATCGCAGCGATTGTCTTCATGGGTCCCGGGGTGGTGACATATCCCAACCACATGTGTTTCCCGAAGATCCAGTCGAGCTCGACCTCGGATCCAGGCGGCGATTTGTTGTACATTGCAGATGCTACTATGATCTGATCAACATCGAGCGCCTGAGCGATCATCTGCTCGTTCAGCTTCGTCGGCACCTTCTCTGCAGCCTGCGGGTTCCTGAACAGGCTGATGAGCTGCGGATTGATCCTGAGCTCCTCGTATACCTGCTCGCCCATGATGAGCGTGTTCGGCTTCACGCCAGACCTCTTCTTGATTGCCAGCTTGGCATCCTTGAACACCTGCAGCGGGTCTGAATCAGCATCGTTGAACTGCCGGAATGTCAGACCGGTCACCTGTTCCTCGGTACCGGTCTCACCACTCGATACACCAGTCCAATCGATACCCCACACACCCTCCTTGAAGTAGGCGTTTGCGATGGTTATTTCCTTGTTGAGCTGCAGGACGTCTGTGACCATCTGCGTGGTGGCCATCTCAATCGGGTATCCCTGATCAGCCACAAACGGCAGGTCCGCAGGAAGCGGCATCTCGAACGCATACCTCTGGCAGACATAGCTGCCCGGCTGGTCAACCTTCAGCTCGCCCTGCGGTGGTATGCTGCCAGGCCGCCAGGTTCCAGCCTTGTTTGTGTATGCATTCTCCTTAGCCCATTTGGGGTACAGTCCTGCGATCTGGTTGACTCCGATCAGCGGGAACCACCGATCTGCTATGAAGTTGCTTGGCTCCTGCCTGTATGCAAGAGACCACTCGGACTCGAGCCTAGCCACGTGGATCTGCGAGTAATCAACGCCCTTGCAGACAACCTCACGCTGCAGAGCTGCTATCGTTGCCTTGTAATCAAGAGATGCATCTGGATGCATTTACGCCACCACCCTCACATACGTCGAGAAGAGCCGGATCGTTGCGATTTCGCCTTCACCGGCACCCACCTCGCACTGCCCCACCAGGATATCTCCATCGGCGGGGGTTGCAGCCACGACCACCCCTCCTGTAGTTACTTTTGCGAGATCGCCCGGTGCGAGCCCGCCGGCACCAACCTTTACAAGCGCTTTGCCCTTGTACTGGACGAGTGCGATCGTGGAGAACTCGGTTCTGGTCGGATCCTCGACCGGTCTGTTCGTCAGAACTCCAACCGGGAACCCGCCAGCATATGCCTTGACGGTCCTGGCTCTGGCCTTATCGAGCTCAACAAAGCAGTACTCGTACGCCGAGAGGTCGCCCTCGACATCATACGAGCTGATATCTCCGGGTACGGCCTCTCTGAATGGTGCTGCAACCTGTGTCGTGGCCATTTAGAGCACCCCCAGCTGGATCTTCATGGTGTTTGCTCTCTCCTCGGCGAGAACCGCTCTGGCCAGCTCCGGTCTCTCCCTGGTGATCTCCTGAACGGCCATTGCTCTGAGCACCTTCGGATCGCTGCCAGTCGAGCCGCTCTTTCGGATCTCGCTCATCCGCTTCTCGACGAGCGCATTGAACTCCTCCATTGCGCTGCCAGGAGCTGGCTGGCTCGATCCCAGCGGATGATAGAGAAGCTTCGATGCCTCCTTCTTCACAGCGTTCGCCTGCTTGAGCGTCTTGAGGATCGTCTTGCGGGCATCCGGAGGCACGTTCTCAAGCGACTTGAGAATGTCAGCGCCCTCCTCCGGTGATACCAGCTCGCTGAGATGTGCCTTTGCAATCTCAACGTAGCTCTTCCGCTTCAGAATCTCGTTCTGCCTTTCGAGCTCCTTTCTGAGCTCGCGGTTCTCCTTTGCGATCGGTTCCACAGCCTTCTGGATGATGTCCATGATGGCCGACTTGCTCACCAGAGCCTCGCTGTCATCAGCTCTGGCGTTCTTCGCCCTAGCGGGCTCTGTCGTCATTTTCTGTTCACCTTTGTCTTTACTTTTGAATACCAAAAATCTCCTTCCGTTTGCAGACTTTCCTACGAGCGAGACTTCGTCCAGCTCGAGATCTGATAGCATGTTCGGCATATCCACCTCACAAACTTTAGAGATAAGTTCAGTAACTGCTATCGCGCAAAAAAAAGCTACAAAGTCACATCGGTGTCCTGGTGCCGGTGCCGGCGATTGAGAATCCCGTGATCTCGCCGCGCTTCACGGCTGCCCAAAGCTCCGGATCGTGGATCTTCACAGCCATGACCCAGGATCCCTTCCGGACACGCTGGCCATTACACGTGAAATCAACTGGTGCAATATACGACTCTATGATGCTTGCTTTTGCGGGCCGCGTGTGCTCCACGCCGATTCTCTGTGATTTCATCATGAAACTGTGTGCGGCCTTGCGAATCTCCTCTGCACTCAGAATATCGCCCTGCAGATCCACCACACCGGGTTCAGATACGATACCATAGACGATCTGCTGATCACCCTTGATGATGGGGACCCTGATCGACTTGTAGCTCTTCTCTGCCACCGCGGCTGCCTTGTCCTTATCCTCGTCCTCAGTATCCTCATCGTCCTTCTGCAGATCAGTTTCACTTTCTGCTTCAGGCTCGTCTTTGTCAACCTCGTGCTCCTCTAAGACCTGTCGAATCTCGTCTAATATCTCTGATGCACTGGTTGATTCAGTTTCGTCTTCTTTACTGTCCTCATCCTTATCAACAGACATCTCTGCTGCAGGTTCTGGCTCCGAGGATGGAGGCGATTCCTGAGACTGAGAGTGCGACTCGCCCACAGGGCCGGCCTCCGCAATCCACTGTCTGAGCGCTTCGGTGTGTGTTTTCTCGTCCTCGTAGATCCTCTCCAGAATTTCCTTCAGCTTGGGATCGTCGACCTCCATTGCGATCTCCCGGAGCTCGTCGAGTCCTGCACTCTCCTCCTCCAGGATTGCATATGCCATGTCCAGATCCTCGTAATCTTTCTCTGTAACGTCCTCATGTTCAATCTCGTTCTCATCCATCTTACCACTTCCAAATTGAGGAACGTGAATGTCTGAATAATCGATACCCATGAGACACCTCAGCAGTATCGTTCAGCTCTTTTGCCAAGCTGTTTCAGCTCGATCCAGTCATCAACAAGAGACTTACCGCGCTCGATTGCCGCCTGCTGCTCGGCTTCAGGATCGGGCTCGCCCAGCTCATCACTCGAATAGGCTGGATACTCGTAATTACTGCTGAACCTGCGAGCCAAACCTGACACCTTTGTTTTTCCGCATATAACTGAGCGCTACCTCGGGATCGATCTTGAACGCCGCCAGATACTCCTCGCGGGTCATCTGTGTTCCCTGTGCAGTTACGTACTTGTAGCCGAGAACTGGATTGCCGATCCTGCCAGCCGGCATCTGCCATTCAAACCCGGTCGGTGAGATGCATCCCAGCTCTTCATCACTGGCGCCTGTATAAACTGGCACCACGTTGACAGCTCCACAAACAGCACAGACAAACTCCTTAGGAGGAACTTCATATTCAACTGCTGTACCGCAGTTATGACACTTCAATCTCATCTCAGAACCTCTTACACAAACTGTTCAAGATTACAGAAAAGCAAACAGGAAACCTTCTCTTTGTGGAAGCAGGAGAAAGTTATAGTATTCGTTCTCTCTTGTACACGTTCGTCATCGTTGGTCTGCCGATATGATCAAAGAGATTGAATCTGGCAAGCTCGGTTTGACCATCTGGAGTGTACATGATGAGCTGATTGTTCTCGATAACTCTGTTTCCTGCCGTGAAATCAGTCAGCTCGCCAATGTCCGCATCTACTGCAGCAACCTCGGCTTCGAGATCTGAGACTTTCTGTTCCAACTCAGAAACTATGGTTTCCAGTCCTGAGACAACCGTCTCCAGACCTGAGATCGCTGAGGCTATCTCGCTCAGCTGATCTGGATATCCACCGAACACCAGAACACCGTGCTTTGTTGATGTCCCGTTGCTGGCAATGTAGAGGTATTGCTTTAGTTCACCGGGCGTTTCAAGCTCGGGATCAAACTCATACTTGTACAGCCCAGTGGATCCGATCTCTGTCATTGAGTCGTCTTCCACCACCAGAGAATCGTCCGATAGATCATATACGGAGATCGAGACAGATTCACTGGTTTCGAATTCTACAACAATATATGCAGTTTCATCGTATGCGTATCGCATGATCACACCCACACCACACTGCGTGTTGTGACGTCCTCTCTGGCCAGAGGGCCGGAGTTTGCGCCCTGCTATTCTCTATCGCCTAACCCAGCTCCAGAATTCCCACTTCAGCGCTTATATCACACATGATGTTTACAGTATGCACTCCTGCAACTGGAAGCAGCACGATAGCATCTTTGAGTATCACAGGTGCTTCAGAGGCACTCGGGGTTTCTGCATCAAAATCGATGTAAATCCTAGCGGATTCTTCTGAATCGAGATTTGTTGTGAGAAGAATCTGTTTGGTGCCACTCGTTAGCGTATGTGCAACTGCACCAGAATCTATAGTGTATCTCGCTTTTCCTAGGATTGTCCAGCCGACATCCTGCACGAGCAACGCATTCCCTGAAAGTCGTAACCCGTGCCGCTTTCCAGTCTCCACATCAAACCCGTACATTGTGGATTGCATGATCGATTCCTCTTTTACTTTACGTTGAGCCCGGATAGTCCACAGGAATCAGGTAATGGATGCAGTGCGGATGCATGATGCCGTCATCGAGCGCCTCCTGCAACGACGGATAATCTTTAGACCGGCCCGAGATCGAGACAATCTTTCCAGCCCATCGACGGCACGCATCACATGTGTTCACCCTGACCTCCCGGGAAATGAGTGCGAGATCCTCCTTGCGGTGCAGCATCCCGTTCTGTGTTCCGAGATTGTAGAAGTCCCTGGATGCCGTCAGAGCAAGCATCTTGACATAATCAGACAGTCCGAGCCTGCGTCCCTCGACAGTCTTGTAACCCACAATCTTGCCTTTGAGACCTGAATAGTCGGGTTCACGGTTTGCCAGCTCGGCCTGGATGCGTCTCTTCTCGGCCTCGGCGATTACCTCTTCGATGTGCCGGCCGATCTGTGCGTCGAGCTCCCTGAAGCGGTTGAGCTCCTGAGTTGTTAACGCTCTGACTGCATCTGCATGCGGTCCCTGCAGCGTGCCGACTCGTGCGCCGGTAACGTAAAGTCCAGGCACGGCAACGCCGAGCCATGATGCTGCCTGTGCAAGAAGCATTCTCCGTATGCGATCTGTTTCCGCGCGGAGCCTGTCAGGGTTATCTATGTAGCGATCTATCGATTCCTGGATTGCCTTCTCGCCGCGCCGGTACATCTCCGATATTGATGCTGCAATCTCTTTGATCCTGCGTCGGATGTCCTGCTCGTCGCTTGATCGACGCTCGTTTGACTGACGAACTGCTTTCTGGATCGGAGACTCAGGTAGTGCTCGGATCAGATCCTCCTCAGGCCGGCCTGCGAGCATCCAAAGGATACGCTTTAGATGGACAGAATCGTACCCAAGCGCCTCGACTGTTCTCCAGAACCGAGGTGTGAGAAGCTCGTATCGTTCATTCGCGTCAAGATCAGCGTCCGTCAGGTAACCAGTCTCCCGGATCAAATGCAGGAGTTCAGAGTTCATAGTGATTCTGTTTTTGATCTTCTCGCACTTTATCTCCCAGTATCACATCGACCGCGCTGCGGCCGTTGAGAAGCTCATCGATCGGTCCCTCGTGGCCCTCAACCTCATCACGTACCGCGCTCTCGACATAATCCGGAAGCCCCAGATTTTTGATGATAGCATCACGGATTTCTGCCTGATTTCTCAGATCCCAGCCCACGCGTTCGAACAGGCTGAGAACCGCCACAACGTCCTGCGTGTTCAGCGGGACGAGCGGATCGTAGACGATACGTGGTCTGGGCTGGCCCTTCTCGAACTCGAACTGCGGGTTCAGATGGAACAGCTGCTTGACTGCCTGGCTGTTGATGGACTCCTGGAATGATGTGCATGTCGCAGCCACAGCTAACGTGAAGTTGTCAGTCTTGTCTCTGGAGAGCGCAAGGCTGCCGGTACCACCCATGCCGAGCGCCTGGAACTCAGTCATCGTCGCGATCAGTATTGCCTTTGCCTCTGCATCTATTGATGCAGTGATATGCCCGATGATGTCCGTACCCATCGACGGCTGCAGAAACCCGATCTTGATCTGGGGTTGACCATCAGGACCCCAGACCTGTGGAGTGATCAGCCATTTCTGAGTATCCTGCGTTATGTTCTCGAGCGTCTCCACAATGCTGTTATACGATGCCAGTGCGTCTGCGACCGCCGGATTGTCCGGATCAGATGCTGCTAGGACCGGAGCGTTGGCGATATTTGCAGGCACCTCAGCCCATGGTAATCCAGCGCCGCCGCGCTCAATGATGATATTTCTCAAATCTTCAAGGATAGTCTTTGTTCGCCATGCCCTCCAGACCGGCCTGAGAATCGATCTGCCCTCCGGATTGTCCTTTCCCGGTTCGGCTCGCAGGTTGAGTATTTTCTGGATCGGGATGAACGTCACACGCCAGTCGGGCGCGGCGAGCTGTGTAAGTCCAATAAGCCTGGTTACGTCATTCGGATCGTAATCCCAGTGAAGAATTGTATCCGGACTCCGAAATGAGAAGTTAGCCCATCCTATCGCACCATCGTCGTATAGCGATGAGTATCTCTCGTCGTCCTGTTCGCCCCGCCTTTCCTTGAAGATCTTCTCGAACGGCGCAAACCCGAACTGCAGCACAGGTTTGGCAGCAGTTGCAATGAATGTCTGCCAGCTGTGCCACATGTCATGCATGCATTGCTCTAAGAATTCTGCCGAACCGTTCGACTTGTTCTCGCTCACCACTGTATCCACATGCCATGTTGCTCTGCGAATGAACAGCGAGTATGCATTTAGAGCTGCGCCTACGTAGGCATCGTTCGAGCCCATCTGCTCGTATACAAGCCACAGCTGCCGGCCCTGCAGCTCTGGCAGGAAGTCTCTGCGGATCCAGCCTGGTAGATAGTACTGAAGACCGGACCGGCCGTACTCCTGGCCTACAATTTTGCGGCTCAAAGTGAACTTGGGATACCGTGATGGTGGTGATATGGTATTCGTATTATTGTCTGGCATGTGGTTAACCTGTTGTGATTATCCTGTTAGATGGTGACGCGATGCTTCTCCAAACCAGTCCTCGCAGCCGATAAGTATGCTCCGTTTAGTTGTCCCGCGAACTGTCAGGCGCTGGTCATCCTTCACGTCCAGCAGACATGCGAGACCCAGCGCCGTAACCATATCGTCATGCGTGCCGGGACGTATTGCGCCGTACGTTGCCTTTCCGCTCGACTCATCAACATCGATATCGAAATCGAGCATCTCCTGCGAAAGCTGCAGTGCCTCGGACGATTGTGGCAGATGTATGCGTTTGCCCTCGGAGAGCACCTGCAGCCTGCTCACAAAGTACGATTTGCCCACGCGGAGCTCTCCGCCGTCACGGACAAGTCGATCACCCGCCATGAACCGGCACGGCAGAACCTCGGCTGCGTTCTGGACTCTTGGTCTCAGCGTATCCAGGACAGCATCACCGACACCAGTCACATCGATCAGTATTCTCGGCTGGCGTGCAGATCTGTTTATCAGCCAGAACCTTCTGACAGCACGGCTGCATATGTCCTGGAGCTCCTCGACCTGATCGGGATATGATAGATCCAGATCCAGCCGCTTCAGAAACGGAACGACAAAATGTGTTTCCGATTGTCTTCGCTCGGCAATCGCCACGACAATCGCGGTCGGATCGTGACGCTTACCAATATCTATACCGATCCGGAGCTCGCCGTTGGTCAAAGGTCCCAGACCTCCACCTGCTCACGGAACATAGAATCTATATCCTCCCGCCGGAACACCTGCGTTTTCGCATCAAGAAACTTGCAGTTGTACTCCTGCTCGAACCAGTACGATCCCAGAACCCTTCGCTCTTCCTCAAGGAACTCCGGAGAGATGCGAGGACACTTCGATGCAGGAATCTCCCAGCGCTCCCATTCTGGGCCTCCGTTCGTCCAGGCTTCGTACCACCAGCCGCGTGTACCAAATGGTGTTGAAAGCGCAACCATCCGACCCTGCGAGACCGCCAGCATGGGCCTCACCGAGTAATAGAGATCGTCAGGCACCCTGGCAGCCTCGTCGATCACAAGCAAAGATACAGACGCGAACCCGCGAACAGTCTGCTCCTTGCCGGGCAGTGAAATTATACGCGAACCATTCTCTAAGACCAACCGAAGCGCTGTCTCAGATTCGGCTGGGATTGCCTCAGATGCACTCATATTCATGCGGTAGAACCGTATCACATTCCTGAACAGCTCCGCAGATTGCCGCAGCGTCGGCGAGAGGCACAGAATCAGGCTCCCGGGCCAGTACATCGCAGTGTGCAACGCCAGCAGAGCAACAACTGTTGACTTCCCGCTCTGGCGCGAGCAATTCAGCAGCAACCTTTTTGCGCTCGACCTCAGAACCTCCGCCTGCCATGGGTCCGGCTCGAAGCCAAGCATCTCCCGCGCCCATGAAGCAGGATCGAGCCGGTAGAAAAAAGTTACACTCGACCGCTGAACGCACGGATTACTGCCTCCTTAGCCTGTGGATACTGTTCCAATGCCTCGATAATCCGCCTCTGAACTTCGATCCATTCAGGATTATTAAACAGGACATTGATGTTCGTCTGAGGTTGAGCCGCGATCCGGCCTTCGAGCTCAGCCAAGAGCTTGATCTGCTCTCGAATTTCTTTCAGGTACTGAGCTGGCGAACCATATGCTCTGGTGGTGCCAGCCTGCTCTGCCATATCGAGCAGACGAATCGTTCGCTCACGAAACGATTTGAGCTCAGCCAGAAGGTTATCGGCTCTGGCAACCTCGTTTGCCCTAGATGCCTTGGCCAGGAGCTCCGGAACGTGTGACTTTGCGTGTCTATAGAGCGCTCGGTCAGAGACGCCGAATTTCGACGATATTTCCGATACTAAATCGCCGTGCAAGAGCTGTTTATCGATCTCGTCTCGCTGAGGGTGCTCACAGATGCTGCATTTCCTGCCCAACTCAATCCCTTTGCACCGGTTATTGACGAAAATTGCCGAAATTTAATCGAGATTACCAGTTCGTGGTTCGCAGCCTCGCCTTTCTGATACGATCCAGCTTCTCCTGGCAGATGCACAGGAGATATTCAATATCCTCCTCGTCCCAGTAATTCAGCACCTCACGCCAGTCGACATCACAAAATCTAATCATGCCATCCCCCACGTGCAGATTACGAGCCCGCACCTCTCGCACACCACCTCGCATCGAGCGTCCACCCTGCATGTGCCAGAGCACTCAGGGCATCTGATCCGCAGCACCATCTACGGAAAATCAGCCGACCTGGCTTTTTCCTTCCATTTGAGCCCGCTGTATCTCGCGAACCGGAACCAGTCTGCCTTTCTCCTCGGCTGCTGGTGCACGTGTAAGCCGCACCACGGACAGAACGGCCAGCCCCGCACGTCCCAGAGTATGATTCTGTTGCAGCTGGGGCAGACGAAGTCGATGATATCAAATCGGCTTGCACCTAGCACCGTCTTCCACCGGTACTGGTTCGCGGAGATTTGAGGCGTCTCCACTGGCGCTGGATCTGTCATTTCCAGCAGCATGATGTGAGACGTTACACTTAAAAAATGCATCGGTATCTGTCGATATACTTTTCCGGCGGATCCGGTCGCGCCTCGGATGTCATTGGCTGGCGTGGTATTATGGGGCAGTGATATAGTAAAGGTGACGGATCGATCGGATCACACGTAGCAAATTATCTCTTTGAGCCTGACCCCCTTGATCATGCACATATCAGCAATCTTGTCGAAGCTTGCACGTTGTTTCTCTAAAGTATCATATCCGGTTTCTATTGTTATAGAGTAAATTTTATCCCCAAGTTTTTTAACTTTTGGGCGTTTTTTCTCATACATATTTTTCAAACTATTCCACCTATGTATTGCTTTTTCGTTAGTAATATATGTAAATTGTAATTCAAACTGTGAGTAAAACAATGCTTGTTTTAGTATAATTAGATCATCTGAGGTACGTTTTTTCTCTGATTTTATGCCCTTAATAGTGTCCGGTATCTTTACTTTAATATAGAATTCAGCAGGATCGAAGCCGTATCTGTTTTGTAGGTATGAATCAACTAGTGGATCGTCGAACATACTTCCAAACCGGTAAGCTAAGTCTACAATATCTCTTTTATCAATGTTTATTTCTTTTATGATTTCATTGCACATCTTAAATTCAAGTTGCATTCCCTTTTTATAATGTATCGCGTGAAGCATCTCGTGTGCGACAAGAAATCCTATGAGTTCAGCATTATTTGGCCCGACTTGCAAAGGCCTAAGCTCAATGAAGAGTTTGCCATTATCTATATAGAAAAGGGCATACTGTGGGCACGAATGATTAATATATACTTCTAAAGGAATGCCTATGGGCACCCACTCATTATGGTAGAACTCGTTAAACTCAGGGATTCTGCATAATTCCCTCAATATCTCAGACGTATTCATTCCTCCGAGCATGAAAGGAGTCATACAGTTCTAATAATATTATACTTTCGCTCTTAAATATAGAGGACACACAAACAATCAGCTGGAAGCATAAACTCAGTCATCTTCTCCCACCCTCCTCGACGCCATCGATCACCTCGAACGTCACCACCCACACCGCCCGGTCCTCCTCCCAGGAGCCACGAATCGATCTCCAGAGCCGGATGAACTCCTCTCTGGAGCTGCACCCCTCGGCCCGGGCGTCCTCCTCCGAGATGTCTCCCAGCCTCTCCCTCCTCAGACCCGTGATGCGCACCCTGCAATGAGCTTCACCGAACAGGCGGGTCTTGACCTGATGGACAGACCCGACCCGGACACAGGGGCGTGACCACGTCCTGCGCGTCTGCGTCTTTTTGCCGCTCAGGATCAGCGGTATGAGCTCCGGCTTGAACAGCAGCATGCATCACCACCTGACTCCAGCAGCCCAATCGTCCATGTTGAAACCGAACGTCTCCTCGAGTCTCCAGTAAGCCCTGCTCATCAGCATCCAGTACCAGAACTGAGTAGCCTGGAACCCAGCGGCGTCACGCTCCTTTTCACGGAATACTGCCAAACAGATCCTCCCTGAGCTGGTACAGCGCCTCGATTATCTCCAGATCATGGATGTTGTACTCGCATATTGCCTCTAGATCGCCACGCTTGTACAGCTCTGCGACGTCTGCTCCCGAGAGCTCCTTCGGTCGGCCCAGCACCAGCATCGAGAGCTCGGAGAGCGTGAGCGGCATGTCCCATCTGAAGAAATGGTACAGATCGAAGTTCCGGGGGCTGCGCGCTGTAGGAAGTAGTCGACCGAGACCTTGCACACCGAGAGCCGCCGCTCGAAGTCGGAGCATAGGAAAGTCGAACGCAGTACCGTTGAACGTGATATACTTGCTCGGTCGAACGTCCTCGAGGTAATCTCTCGTTCGCTCCAGGAGATCCTGCTCGGACATGGTTCTCCCGATCAGGACCAGAGGAGTATCTCCCAGCGGCTTGAGCCCCACCGCCACGATCCGTGCGGTGCACGGATGCAGCGCTGGAGCTTCTTTCGGCTTCTTCTTGTGCGGAAAAAGAGAGCAGTATTGCTCGAGAACCTCCTGCTCTGCTGGAATCGTCTCGATATCCAGGATGAGCTCCATCAAAGCGCCTCCAATTACCGAAGTCCATCAGGAACCCATAAGAGTTCGCTGTAGTCCTTCGATTCCTTTTCATGAATCACGCGAACCTCGCCGCTCCGGAGCTTGATGCAGACCACAGCTTTGCACGTCTGCACGTAGATCTCCTCGATATCCTCATACGATACGCCCGACTCTTCGATCAGCCTCGAAGCGTCGATCGGCCCGCAGCAGCATCCTGCCGAGATTTTCATACGACTTCAACCTCCTCAAAACATCCTCAAAATCTCCTAAGAAGTAAACCATCTCATGCAATAGTTATGGTTTTAGGGGAACTATGGCACACCTCTCGTTTCCACCACAGTTTTTATATATCTCTTTTCGATTCCTTCTCCTTCTCCACACTAACTTATATTGTAACACGCGCATATTTTTCAGCGATCGTGTTACCAGCCGGAGGATTTGGGCCCAAATCCTCCAAAACCATAACTATTGCATGAGACGGTTTTACGTTCTAAACTTCACGCTGAAGTGTTCAGCCTTATCAACCACCTCTGCTTGTGCTGCTGATCCTTAACCAGCTTGAACCTCGGATCATCTTCAATCATAGCGCTGAGTCGACAGGCGTGGCTGTACGATATCCCGATCAGCATTGAAGCACGCTTGAACGTTACCTGCTTCAGCCCGCTGGAGATCATCGCCTGGTACAGAGAATCGAGATGCCTCGCAGCAGTCTTTGCCGACACGGACTCGTCGTGCTCGAGCTTCGTGATCCTCTTTCGATCCATGGCGATCTCAATCAGAAGAGATTCGTTTACACCATCAAGTTTCGACTCGAACTCACCGATCTTTGACTCGAGCTCATCGATCCTGGTCAGGATAGTCTCTACAAGCTCCTCGAGCCGGAGAAGACGCTCGTAGTCGGTGAGAGCGCTGACGGCAGATCCTGGAGGTGGAGCGGCGGTCATCGCAGCTCACCTCCTCTGCTGCTGATCCGTCGCATAGCTCTGCTCAAGCTCCTCTCTTCAGCAGTCCTCTCCCAGAACCAGTCCGGTACCTCTATGAACGACTTGAGCCTCAGCGATATCGACTTCGGGATCCAGTGCTTGTACACCACCGGTCCTCGGGCGATCTCGAGCAGGTACGCTCGCTCTGTCTCGCGCGTGATCTCTGCTTTCTCGACGTACCTTTTGCCGTCCAGAGCTCTGTACGTGGAGGTAGTGCCGAGCATGATCCGCATCACAGATCCCTCCAGTACACGAACTGGTTCAGCACCCTGCCAGGACCATGCACAACACGTCGTTTCTCCCTGGACACCAGACCCCACTGGACGAGCCGCGCGAGTGCTCGCTCGATGTTGGATCTGCCCCCTACTCCAGACGACATGACCCGCCCGAGGATATCAGAGAACGGTATCGCATGAGCTCTTCCTATGGGCACGGCTTCCTGGACCACATCGATAACACGGGGGCCGTATGTGACTGAGCTCACTCCGGATCCCTCCAGTACAGGTAGTGCGATAGGACTCCGGAAACTCTCTCTCGCCTGACTCTCCCGCACTTCCACAGATCTCTGAGAGCGACTGTGACGTGTCTTCTATCGATACACCGGCCTGATGTTCGCAGCGTCTCGTAGATCTGGCGAGATGTCCTGGCATTCTCCCGCCCCACCGGCACGCTCTGCAGGACGTATCCTGTGAGTGTCATGCCGGATCCCTCCAGTAGCAGTACTGGCCGCGATCTGGCAGCAGCCTCCACCGCTGAACCCTGCCGGACTTCCACAGCTCCTCCAGGGCCTGAGCGACATTACCACGAAGCGCAAAACCTGCAGACGTTATCCTTCTGCGGATCTCTGGAGCTCTCGCGCGGTTCTCCTTTCCCACAGGCACGAACAGAAAAACAAGCTCGGAGAACGGCTTGGTCAGCACATCCACAGGGATGTCAGGATACCTCGCCCGTCCGAGCTGGATCTCTCGCAGGATCTCCAAAGTCTTCCACGGCAGGATGAGCTGACTTCGTGACAGCCCCCTCGTGATCACACGCGCCTGAAGGAGCCTCTGGACTGCCTCTCTGGCTGTTTCTTTTGAGATCTCTCCAGCGTCCGAGCCGAGGACGTTCGCTATACCAGCGATGGAAGCTGACTTCTGTGAGTACAGGTACCATAGGATCTGCATCTCAGTCTCGTCTGGTATCCAGTCCAGCCCCAGCCGCTGTGTGATAATAACCCCGGCGTGGTCCGTCACGCCTGCTCACCTCCCGACACCCTGCGGAGCTCCCTGACACACTCCAGACGCACTGAATGCTCACCGTTGCGCTTCCTGAATCCCTGGAGATCTGCGATGAATCGTATGCGATCGCCTGGCCGGAGCTGCTCGAAGTCCGGTATCGATACGTAAGCGCGCCAGTTGAGCCAGACGTGATCCTCCTCGCCGTTTGGTATGCGGATGTCCCGCAGGAGCGCATGTCCTCTCCAGCCGCGATGCACGAAAGTACCCTCGACAGATATCGAGCGGATACCTCTGGAGAGGAGCGCATACAGATCCGGCTTCATGCCTGCTCCCTCCGGAGGATCGCCCCAGCAATTCTCCGGAACTCCTTGGTCGCTTCCCAGACGCTGACTCTGTTTCCAGATCGCGGAACAGGAGCGTAGCCCACCCTTCTGAGGTAACCGCGCTGCTTGAATCTGTGCAGAGCTCTCCAGCTCAGCCCGATCTCCCGGACGGTGAACGGCTCATGCGGAATCTTCCGGATGTCATCCAGATAAGCCCGCAGAAAATTGACCTCGCCTCTGGGCATCACCGCTCCCTCCTGCGCAGCAGCCATTCGATGAGAACCGCTCCGGCGAGCGCGAGGCCGTACAGCACCAGGAACACCAGCAGGGCGAGGACGAGCGTCGACATCATCCCCACCACCCTGGGACCCTCATGGGGCGGTACGGCGCCAAGCGGTAGCCCTCGAGCCTCGCCAGAACGATCTTCTTTCCGAGCAGCTTTCTGAGCCTAGGGGCCATATCCCCTGGCAGCGGTATCAGCAGGTCATCAACGCACGCGATGCACTCTCCGGACACAGAATCCGCGAGAACGTCCCAGAGCAGCCCGATCGCTAGCCCGCCCTCGCGGAGGCTCACGCGGTGCTGGAGCTCGACCCGCGAGTTCCCGGTATCCTGGCCGAGGAGGGTCAGACTTCCGCAGGCCACTTCCTCTCCCTGCATCCGGCAACCCTCCCAGGCGACTCCAGAACACGGAGAGCCCTGTCCGAGAGCTCGCAGTACACCTTACCATGCGCAATGCTCCGGTTGAGCCTGATAAACCCAGTAAAGTGCAGCCTGTAGATCCTGGCCCGGATTGCGCTTTCCGAGCGCAGGTCCCTGAGATCTCTCGCGACGTCGGATATCTTCAGACAGCGTCGCTTTTCCAGGATCCTCAGGATCCTCCAGTCGATCTCATCTAGCTCGTACATGCCACCGTCCCGGTGTCCCGGGGCCGGTTTCGAGAACAGGCAGGCTCAGGTCTGTTCTGCGACCGCTGCGATCGCAAAGACTTATATATACATCTACCACAGACCTTATACCTGCCTGGGCTCTGTTTCCCCTCTTGGTCTTGGCGGACGGTGAGGGTCTCGGCCCGGGCACTGACCTAGCTTTTGCTATCTCTGTGAAGTGTTCCATATTCATATGTATTTCTATGCCATGCGGGGCGAAAGTAATCATTTTCATACGGCTACCTCTGCTTCGTCATACAATCCGCCGAGGTCTGAGGGGAACGCTTCGCGAAGCGCCTGGACCAGCGCGACCTTCCGGATCATCGTAGCCGGCATCTGCTGCCAGCTCGGCGTGTTCTTCTGATACTCTTCAATCGAGACCTCAGCGACGAACGGATGGCTCCGGTCCTTGCGGTAGACCTTCGCCCAGCCGCCGAGAAGCTGCTCGTCCCGCAGCTTGAAGGTCCCGTCCCGCCGCTCGATCTGACCATCGCGGTTCAGAACGATGATCCCGGCCTGACAGCCGTCGAACGCAGGATGCCTCTCAGCCTTTTTTGTGAAAGCTTCCTTGCCGACAACCATCGTGGCCGGCTTTCCGGAGTATTTTATCAGGTACGCCTCTCTCCGGAACGGGTTCAGACCGGCGGACCGGCAGAGCTGCAGGAAGATGTACGCTTCCTGGTCCGTTGCTTCCGGGCAGAGGTACTTCTTGATCGTCTCCAGCGTCAGCTCCTGCGGTTCCGGCATCGGAGGCTGCACCGCTATGCTCTTCGTTCCACCGTTGCCGTTTCCGTTCCTCTTAGCGAGTCGCGCATCCTCCGAAGACGTGCGATCGACCGCTCTGGCGACCACCTTCATCAGCGCATCTCTCGCAGCAGCGTTCTCCCCGGAGAGCTCCCACGCTGAGCCGTTCCATGTAGCGATCACACCGCCGCGCTCGTGCGCGATCTCTATTCGATCCTCGCTCTCGGACACGAGCTTAAAGCCGGCGTCCTCGAATTCGGCAACCCATTCCAGGATCGCGTCCTTGCATGCTGCCTTTACATCCATCTCACATCACCTCGTAAGATGCGTGGCCGCTGGCGTGGCGTGCTGTGACAATATGACCTACAGAGGAAAAGAAGCCAAGAACCTCACCAGCGGCCATTCCGCTCTCAGAGTATATGCGAAGCACGCGCCTTATGGCACGCTTCGCCTGCACTCTCATCTTTGCGCATCTGGAGTTCCGGAGCGCCGCCGGAACGTCCACCATGCCGTCTGTGAGAGCTCGGAGCGCTAGAAGAAGCGCCTCGTGGATCTCAGGATGGAGCTCTGGCATCAGACATCACCTCAGTCCGGGCATGGAGCGAACTTCACATGAGGCCGCGCTGGCTCCGCAGGGTACATCGCATCCATGCGCCGCCAGAGCTCTTCCTGCTGCTTCTTTCGCTCGCGGAGCCATGCGCGAGCCTGCCGGACATGGTCGCAGTCAGAAGCTCCGCACGCGCGGCACTCCCAGAGCCAGCGGCCATCGCGCTTGAAATTGACAACCTCTGCGATTCTAGAACGATCATCGCCCCAGATCGTGATCACCTTTTCACGCGGGGACTTGTCGTAATATGTGAGCATTCTCATGCACCTCATGATATCATGTATGCTCATATGTATATATAGCTTACTACCATAGATATATTAGTTCGCATATAGCTCAAAAATAGGTTTATATATCATTCCATGTGCATATCTATTATCATGCAAGACAACACGAGCATGGATGATATCGTTATAATGCGTGTAAAAAGGCGCACTCGCTATAACCTGTCACTTA
This sequence comes from Methanothrix sp., assembly GCA_029907715.1. Lineage (NCBI taxonomy): Archaea > Methanobacteriati > Methanobacteriota > Methanomicrobia > Methanotrichales > Methanotrichaceae > Methanothrix > Methanothrix sp. The sequence continues at coordinate 1,757 of JARYLI010000004.1, read as the reverse complement.
TTGGGTCTAAGGCAGAGACATATGATGATATCATCCGACGGCTCATGCGCGAAGCCGGTTACCTGGACGAGCAGGACAATCTCGTCAAGCGGACGTAGGAGAGTATGGTAATTGCGATCAAAACTGATTGCAGGCACACTCATGGTGTTGATGGTTTGGTCATATGTTGTGTCAGTGAATGCTGCGCAGGAGATCATTGAACTTAAGAACTCGACATATAAAATTTCGATTGATTTGTATCCAATGCTTGTGAAGGATGTGCGACCGCCAGTCCATCAGGTTTACCTTCAGAATGAAACCGGCTTTCCTGATCATGAAGAAACAACATGGCTGATTATATTATTTGACGTGTCCGGTGCGCATTTATCACCACTGCAGCCCCCTCAAGTCGCTGCAACTATACTTGTGGAGCAGAAAAATATCTCTCTTCCAGATCAGGATCGCCTAATATTGGCAGGTGTAAGGCAGCAGACTATGTCACTTACACACTGCCATGATATATCAGTGGATAAATGCGAAATAGATGGATATCCTGCATGGTTTGCATATCCAGACTGCCCTGACAGCGACCCTGTATACATGGCAGGATTTGCGGTTTCTGATACTACAGACGTCTTTTTAACATCACACAAAGGATACTGGTTGTTCAAGCAATTATGCGATTCTATCCATATTCAAAGTTGAAGAGGAGGTTAAAAAGTAATGAAGTTACCACCTATGGCTATGCTTTTATTAATAGCGAGTATGGTGATGTCATTATGTGTAGCTACCACACCGAGCATTGTCCTTTGCATAAATGAAGACAAAAGAGTAAGCAGCTTGCCTTATTCATCTCCTCGAGAAGATAATGAGTTCGTGATCGTGACTGTTGCAATGAAAAACAATGGATATCCAGAATATTATTTATCTCCATACGATTTTAAGATAGTTACTGAACAAATGGTAATCAGTCCACGTGAAGCAACAAGATCTTTATTGGAGTTAGGATATAAACCCTTAAACAATAGCGTGCTATCACCTGGTCAGTCTGTTCTGGGGCATCTTGTCTTTGAAGTTCCAAAAGAGGCTGTAAATATTCGATTCAGATACTACCCGTATCGAGATGCAAATGTGGTATGGTGTGAACTCGATGCATTTCGTGGATCAGATACAGACACTACTATCACGATCAACACTACGACCCGTCACATGCTTGCAGAAATTGCGTTGCCATCAGAGAGCTGTGATGATATCATCCGACGGCTCATGCGTGAAGCCGGTTATCTGGACGAGCAGGGGAATCTCGTCAAGCGATCATGAGGGTGGTCAATGTCCAGGACGATTCTTCTGATTATAGGATTGTGGCTGACATTTTCCTGCATAAGCGCTGTCAGCGCGACCGATATCCAGGATCAGATAGAGGGCTGGAACATAACATTCTCGATACGTGATAGCATTGACGTCTCCAACGCAGTCGTCGGTCAGAACAGATCCCTCGACGACAGGGTCATATGGTATTGGTTATGCACATCTCAGGATGGTTGGTGTCTTGTCCAGATGGGAATATCCCTTTCGGGAGCTATCCCACATGTGGACAAAGAAACTATCCTATCCTGGGCCGATCAACTAAATATTCGAGCTAACCCGATTCTCAGCGAGATCATGCTCTTGCGCCGGCAGCCTGCGATAGAATGTACTGGAACGACTTTTTATCGCGGAGATGTGAGACGTGCAAAGATCGTGGTCTTCAGCCCAGATCCTAATGTCACAGTCTGGGT